>NZ_JBSFHA010000043.1:0-87678 GCF_053596855.1 Streptomyces sp. NPDC001617 | reverse complement strand
TGGCCCGCAGCCGCTGCTCCAGCTTGGTGCGCAGCTCGCGGGACTCCTCGAGGTCGGCTGACGGGTTCCGGCGCCGGCCCATTCGTATGAGGAAGGCAGGACAGGGAGTGCGTCAGATCCGTATCTCGACCGTGCGGGCCAGCCGGTCGTGAAGGCCCCTGCCGTCGCGGTCCCAGACCAGGGCCGGGATGGCGATGCACAGGAGGGCCGTGCGGATGAGGGCCCGCAGCGGGTTCGGGCGGCCCGTGTCGAGGGCGACCACGCGGAGGCCGAGGAGGCGCTTGCCCGGGGTGAAGCCGATGGTGCCGACCGTCAGGACGCCGAGTACGAAGAAGACCAGCAGGGCCCAGTTCCCGGTCGTCTGGGGGTGGTAGCCGTGCGTGATGAGACCGTATGCGATCAAGAGGCACAGGCCCCAGTCGACGGCCAGGGCGGCGAGCCTGCGGCCGGGGCGGGCGATCGAGCCCGGTCCTTCCTCCGGCAGACCCAGCTGCTCACCGCGGTATCCGAAGTCCACACCGGCTTCCTCGGCGGCCGCGCGGGGGCCGGAGAGCCAGGATCCAACTGCTTCCCTCTTGTCCACGCGTCCACCGTACTGCCCGTGTTCCGGGATACGGACAGGTGGGGTCAACCGGGCGGGGTCCGGTTAACTTGTGCGAAACAAATGGGTCACGCCCGAGAAATCACGCGTCCCTAGTGTCGAGGTCAGCGTGTGCCACCGCACTGGCCGCACGAACGAACTACCACCCCGGCAGGACGGTCGGGAGTAGGAGGAGCTGGATGTTCCAGAACGCCGACGAGGCCAAGAAGTTCATCGCGGACGAGGACGTCAAGTTCGTCGACGTCCGCTTCTGCGACCTGCCGGGCGTCATGCAGCACTTCACGGTGCCCGTCGAGTCGTTCGACCCGGACGAGGAGCTCGCGTTCGACGGTTCGTCGATCCGTGGTTTCCAGGCCATCCACGAGTCCGACATGGCGCTGCGCGCAGACCTGTCGACCGCCCGGGTCGACGCCTTCCGCCGTGACAAGACGCTGAACATCAACTTCTTCATCCACGACCCGATCACGGGCGAGCAGTACTCCCGTGACCCGCGCAACGTGGCCAAGAAGGCGGAGGCCTACCTCGCGTCGACCGGTATCGCGGACACCGCGTACTTCGGTCCCGAGGCCGAGTTCTACGTCTTCGACTCGGTCCGCTTCGCCACCTCGGCGAACGAGAGCTTCTACCACATCGACTCCGAGGCCGGCGCCTGGAACACCGGTGCCCTCGAGGACAACCGTGGTTACAAGGTCCGCTACAAGGGCGGCTACTTCCCGGTCCCGCCGGTCGACCACTTCGCCGACCTGCGTGCCGAGATCTCCCTGGAGCTGGGCAAGGCCGGCCTCCAGGTCGAGCGCCAGCACCACGAGGTGGGCACCGCCGGCCAGGCCGAGATCAACTACAAGTTCAACACGCTGCTCGCCGCCGCCGACGACCTCCAGCTCTTCAAGTACATCGTGAAGAACGTGGCCTGGCGCAACGGCAAGACCGCGACCTTCATGCCGAAGCCGATCTTCGGTGACAACGGCTCGGGTATGCACGTCCACCAGTCCCTGTGGGCCGGCGGCTCCCCGCTCTTCTACGACGAGGCCGGCTACGCGGGCCTGTCGGACACCGCCCGCTACTACATCGGCGGCATCCTCAAGCACGCCCCGTCGCTGCTCGCCTTCACCAACCCGACGGTGAACTCGTACCACCGCCTGGTCCCCGGCTTCGAGGCGCCGATCAACCTGGTGTACTCGCAGCGCAACCGCTCCGCGGCCATGCGTATCCCGATCACGGGCTCCAACCCGAAGGCCAAGCGCGTCGAGTTCCGCGCGCCCGACTCCTCCGGCAACCCGTACCTCGCCTTCTCGGCCCTGCTCCTCGCGGGCCTCGACGGCATCAAGAACAAGATCGAGCCGGCCGAGCCGATCGACAAGGACCTCTACGAGCTGGCTCCCGAGGAGCACGCGAACGTGGCGCAGGTCCCGACCTCGCTCCCGGCCGTCCTCGACTCCCTCGAGCGCGACCACGAGTTCCTGCTCGCCGGTGACGTCTTCACGTCCGACCTGATCGAGACCTGGATCGACTTCAAGCGCGCGAACGAGATCGCCCCGCTGCAGCTGCGTCCGCACCCGCACGAGTTCGAGCTCTACTTCGACGTGTGATCGACCCGTAGCTCACGGTCTGTCCTACGACGCCCCCGTTCCGGTTTCTCCGGGCGGGGGCGCCGTCGTATGGTTTCTGGCACTGCTGTTCGACAAGGACGACACTGCCAACCGGGGGGACACGGGGATGCCCGAACAGGACGATGACGAGCGGGAGTTCGACATCAGGTGGGCCGACCGGGCCGAGCACAAGGAGCCCTCGGCCCGGGCCCGGATGCTGGCCGCCCGCTGGAAGGAGAACCCGCCCGAGCCGCAGCCCTTCCGCGCCGACCCCGAGCAGGTCGGTCCGCGCCGGTCGTCATGGGCGTCGACGGCGATCGTGCTGGGGTGTGTGGCCGCGGTGATCCTGGTGCTGGGGTACGCGCGGTTCCAGGCGCCGTTCTAGGGAGCGCTGTGCGAGACGACATCAGGCGCGGGGCGCTGGTGGCCGAGCGGCTGCTGGCGGGCGCCCCACCCGCGGAGGTGCTCGGCAAGGCCGGTCCGCACGCCTGGCTCGAGCTGGATCTGGCGGTGCGCTCCTGGCGGGCGGCCACTCTGTCACTGCCGTCGCTGGACGAGGTCGAGGGCGCACGGCGCTCGTTGCGGACGCGTCTGCGGAGCCCCGCGCCGATCACCGAGTCCCGGCTCGCGGTCGCCCTCTGCCATCCGAACGGCAGGGTCCGGGAGGCCGCGCTGTTGCGGGCCGCCGCACAGCCCGCGTTGCTGCCGCTGGTCGTCGTCCGCTGCACGGACTGGGCGGATCCGGTGCGTGAGCGCGCCCGCCAGGTACTGCGGGACACCCTGACGCCGGACACGGCCGAGGCCCTCGCGCCGGTGATCCTGCTGGTCGGCCGCCGGGACCGGGGTGGCTTCGCCACCGAGCTGCTCGCCGACGTCCTGCGCCGAACGCCCCGCGCGCGCCTGATCGAGCTGCTCGCGAGCCCCGAACGGGAGATCCGCCGGTTCGCCCACCGCCTGGCGGTGGAGCAGCGGCTCCTCTTCCCCGTCGAGCTGGCCCGCAGGGCGGCCCATGACCTCGATCCGGTCGTCCAGGGCGTGTGCGCCGACACCGTCCTGGCCACCGTGACCGCCGACACCCCCGACGACGTGCTCCAACCGCTGCTCAGCGCCCGCCGGCCACGGGTCCGGGCGGCCGGAGTGACGGCGCTGCGGCCGGCCGGGCGGCCCGAGCGGGCCACGCCCTTTCTCACCGACCGGTCCGCGCTGGTGCGGGCGTGCGCGCGGTATGTCGTACGGCAGTACGGGACTGATCCGTTGCCGCTGTACCGCGGTTGGTGCTCGGCCGCCGATCCGGTTCCGGCGGCCGTGATCGGGCTCGCCGAGTGCGGGGAGCGGACCGATGCCGGGACGTTGTGGGACCTGCTGGGGCATCCCTCCGGTGCGGTGCGGGCCCGTGCGGTGGCCGGGCTCAGGGTGCTGGACGTGACGGACGTACGGCGGATGCGGGCGCTGCTCGACGACCCCGCGCCCGGCGTCGTACGCGAGACCCTGCGGACGCTGTTGCCGAGTGCGCGGCTGTTGCCCGGTGACTGGCTGCTGGAGCGGGCCGGTGACGAGCATCCGGCACATGTGCGGCGGGCGGCGCTTCGGCTGCTGGAGCGGCGGGGGTCGGCGTAGTCGGTGCGTTCGACCGGGACCTTTTGCAGCTCCTAGGGCCGATCGGAACCACTTCATGGCCTTCGCCGGGTGCACACTGGCAGTGGGACGAGTGCCTGACTGCGGGGTGATGGAAGATGCAGAGCCGCTTCCGGAGCGATCGGCGGTTGACCGTGCGCATGACGGTCACCATGTTCCTGCTCGGATTGCTGTACGTGGCCTTCGTCGTCGCGTTGATCGTGCTGCTGAAGTCGTGGCTGCTGGTCGTCGTGCTGATGGCCGCGATGTTCGTCGCGCAGTTCTGGTTCTCCGACCGGATCGCGATGTTCGCCATGCGTGGGCGGGTCGTGGAGCGCGAGGAGTATCCCGAGCTGCACGCGGTCGTCGACCGGCTGTGCGCGATCGCCGACATGCCGAAGCCGGTGGTCGCCGTGTCCGAGATGGACATGCCGAACGCGTTCGCGACCGGGCGCAATCCCGATCACGCGGTGGTGTGTGTGACGACCGGCCTGCTGCGCCGGCTGGAGCCCGCCGAGCTGGAGGGCGTGCTCGCGCACGAGCTGTCGCACGTGGCGCACAAGGACGTCGCCGTGATCACGATCGCGTCCTTCCTGGGTGTGATCGCCGGACTGATCGTGCGGTTCGCCTTCTACTCGCAGCTGTTCGGCGGCGGGCGCAGGGATCAGAACACCGCCGCGGTCTTCGCCGTCGTGATGGGCGTGTCGGCGGCCGTGTACGCGATCAGCTTCCTGCTGATCAGGGCGCTGTCCCGGTACCGGGAGCTGGCCGCGGACCGGGCGGCTGCGCTGCTCACCGGGCGGCCCTCGGTGCTGGCGTCCGCGCTGACCAAGGTCTCCGGCGACATCGCCCGGATCCCGACCAAGGACCTGCGTACCGCACAGGCCTTCAACGCCTTCTACTTCACGCCGGCGACCGGCAAGGAGCCCGGCATCGAGCGGTTCTTCTCCACGCACCCGAGCCTGGAGCAGCGACTGGACCAACTGGGGCGGATCTCCGCCGAGTTGGGTGAGGCAGCCACCCCCGAGAAGTGATCCGGAAAGGGATGATGCATGGGGCTCCTGGACATTCTGCTCGGCCGTACGAAGCCGGTTCTGCCCGATCTCGACCAGCTTTTCGCGCTGCCGTCGGCGGCCGTGACCCTCGAGGCCGCGGCCGGTTTCACACCGACCGGCAGCGGTGCGGTGTGCTTCGCCACGGTCGAGGGCGCGGCCTTCGAGCAGACGCACCGGGAGGTCCAGGCCCTGCTGGACGCGGACGCCGACCGGGACGGGCCGCCGGTGGAGCTGCGCCAGGATGAGTTCGGCTACTCCTGGCTGCTCTCCGAGCGCTCCCCCGACCAGCTGTCGGAGCTGGTCAATGATCTGCACGCGGTGAACAGTTCGATGGAGGTCAACGGCTTCGGGCCGCAGCTCCTGTGCTCCCTGGCCTCCTTCGAGGGCGAGGGCGGCAGGCGGCTCGCGCTGGTGTACCTCTACAAGCGCGGCACGTTCTACCCGTTCGCGCCGCTGCCCGGCGGTGGACAGCGGCGCGACAACGCGCTGGAACTGCAGGTCAAGGCTGCACTCGCCGGTGACCTGAAGATGGAGCAGGATCTGAGCCGGTGGTTCCCGGTGTGGGGTGCGCCCGGCCTGTAGGCCCTACTGGCTCTTCTCGCGCTGCTGGCGCCGGGACTCGAGGGGGCGCTCGCGCTGGTAGCGGCGCTCCCACTTGGCCTGCTGGTCACGGCGCTTGCGGTAGGCCTGGTACGTGGCCGGCGTGGAACCCGACGAGCTGCCCCCCGCCGACGACGACGATGCCGACGACGAGTCGCGGCCGTACTGCAGGTAGAGGAAGAGCACGCCGGCCGCGGCCAGCCACCAGACGTGGTTTCCGAATCCCAGGAAGACCAGGACGACGGTCCCGGCGATCAAGATGGTGCCCATGACGGGCCTCCGTGAGCGTGGGTGTGTGTACGAGCGATGATGGTTGGTCCCCCCGACGGGGCGCTGGGGGAGGGCGTCCGTCCGTCGGTGCGTAGAGAGTAGCCCCGAGTCCGCAGGGTGATGCCGGTTCTGCGGAAAGCGGTGGTGGGCGGCTCCGCAACGTGTGTCCAGAGTACGGACGCGATCACTCCGCGTGCATCTCCTTTTTCCCCGACCCGGAGTCGAGCGGTATGCGCGAACCGCATCAATGCCGACATAACGGTGGTGGTCGAGCGGCGCGAGGACGGGAAACAAGCACGCGGCCGAGGACAAGGTGATCCCCCCAACTCACCCCGTTCGGCGGCCAGTTGGTGCAGACCTCACTGAGCAACGCCGAGGAGGAACACCTCCGCGAGGCGATCGCGGCGGCACAGGCGGCACCGAAGGAGCAGGCGGCCCGGAAGGCGGAGGCGGCGAGCTGAGCGGACGCGGCTACGGTCGCCGGTCCGTCGTCAGCCCTGGGCGGCGTTCCCACCTCTCGCGCCACCTCCGTCAGTCGGCGATCACGGTCCAGGCTGCGGCCGGCCACGTCGGTGAGCGCCGCCTGAGCATCGTCCATGAGCAGCACGACTGCGCCGTTGTGGCCGTCGACGGGGCTGCAGCCGATCAGACAGGTGATCAACCGGCCCAGCCGGTTGCCGGCCGGGACCGGCAGTGGCTCGCCCCGGGCGCCGGTGTCGATGCGGCTCCGGATCGCCTCGGCCGGCTCGTCGGTGGGCGGTCCGAAGTCGTCCGCGCCCATCACGCCGCCCCGCCCGGTGTGACGGCACGGTCGAACGACGGGGTCGGCGTAGGCCGGAGGAGGCCGGTGTGGGCCGGACGGCGTCGGTGCGGATCCGGTGTCACACGTCGGGCGCCGCCCCGACCACCCCGGCGGCGATCGCCGCGCCCAGGGTGGCGTGGTCGTGGACGGTCTGGTCGCCGTAGGCGAGGGCGAAGTCGGTGACGGCGCGGTCGAAGGTGTCGGCGCCGCCGAGATAGGCGGCGATGGCGATGCGGTCGCCGGAGCGGGCGTGGGCGCGGGCCAGGGCGGTGCCGCAGAGGCGGGCGTAGGCGAGCAGGTCGGAGGGGCTCATGCCGGCGATGTCCGCCGAGCCCTTCATGTCCCGCAGCTGCCGCCAGTAGAAGGCACGTCCCTGGGGCCCGCTCATCCACCCCAGGAAGATGTCACTGGCCGCCTGCATCAGCCGCTGTCCCGCCACCACCCGATGCCCCGGATGGACGTACGGCCCCTGCGGGAGATGCTCCTCCAGTACGGACTTCCGGGCCTCCTTGATCTGCAGGAACAGCGGGTCGTCGCCGTCCCGCCCGGCGAGCAGCACCACGAAGCACCGCATGCCCACGCTCCCCACCCCCACGACCTTGCGGGCGGCGTCCACGAAGCGGTAGCGGTCCAGGAGCAGCCGGCGCTCCTCGGAGAGGGTGGAGCGGTAGTCGCTGAAGATCTTGCGCAGGGCGGCCATGTCGGAGACGCCCGCGGGTTCGAGCAGCGGTGGGTCGTGGACGATCCGCCGCCGTCCGTCGACGACCTCGGTCAGCTTGCCGAGGGCCTGCAGGCTGGTGCGGCGCCGGGCCCTGGTCAGACTGGACGCGGCCTGCCGGCGCCGGCGGGCGGAACGGACCAGCGGCAGCAGGCTGTCGGCGTCGATGCACTCGTACCAGACCTCCAGCTCACCGCGCCGGGCCAGCCCTCGCATGGTGGTCCGGTACGCGCCCACCGCGGCCAGCGCGGCGCCGCGGACCTTGGACTCGGCGTGCCCGTTCTCCCGCCCGGCCACGACGACGGAGGCCGCGAGCCTCTTCACGTCCCACTCGAAGGGCCCCGGATGCGTCTCGTCGAAGTCGTTGAGATCGAAGAGCAGGGCCCGCTCCGGGGAGGCGTACAGCCCGAAGTTCAGCAGATGGGCGTCGCCGCACAGCTGCACGGTGAGCCCGGTGTGCGGCCGGGCGGCGAGGTCGGCGGCCATCACGGCGGCGGCCCCACGCAGAAAGGCGAACGGCGAGGCGGCCATCCTCCCGTAGCGGATGGGCAGTAGCTCGGACAGCCGGTCGCGTCCCTGCCGCTCCAGTACGGCGACGGGGTCGGGGCGGTCGACGGCCGGGATCCAGGAGGCGTGGGCGGAACGGAGGACGCGCTTGCGGGCGGCCTTGCCGTTCTCGGCACGGCCGGCGGGGGAGGTCATGGGGCGGACCGGAGGTGTGCGGGCCGGTTCGCGGAGCGAGCACGCTGCGACGGCATGCCGGGGTGGTGCGCGGAGTCGGCGGCCCACTGCCACATGCTGCGCCTGCCCATCGCGCCTCCCGTCGTCCCGTGGCCGCTGCTTTCACCTCTTGATCGCAGTGAAGGCGGGTGCGGGGCGGTGCGCATGCCGGGTACGGCAATCGGGTGGCGGAGGCCCGTTGTCAGTGGCGTCCGCGATGATGCAGTCAGGGTCGACGGGGTGGAGGACGGATGAGCGGCAGGGACCGGCACGTGAGGGTGGCGGAGCGGCGGGCACGGCTGGCGCTGCGGCACCGGCTCGCGGGGACGGCGCGGGGTGCGACGCCGGAGGAGATCGCCGACGCGCTCGTGGCACTGCACGGCACGGACCCGGCGACGGTGTACCTGGCGCTGGGCGCGCGCCTCGCGGACCCGGCCGGGACGGTCACCGAGACGGACCGGGCGCTGTACGAGGACCGTTCCCTGGTCCGGATGCACGGCATGCGGCACACGGTGTTCGTCTTCCCCACCCACCTCACGGCGGTCGTCCACGCGTCGACCGGCCTCGCCGTGGCCGCCCGGGAGCGTGCCTCGCTGGTCAAGAACATGGCGAAGGCCGGGGCACCGGACGCGGCCTGGCTGAAGGAGGTCGAGGAGTCGACGCTGGCCGTGCTGGCCCGCCGCGGTGAGGCCACGGCGGCCGAACTCGCCGAGGACGAGCCGCGGTTGAGAGAGCAGTTCGTGTACGCGGCCGGGAAGAGCTACGAGGGCGTGCACACCGTCTCGACGCAGCTGCTGCGGGTGCTCGGCGTGGAGGGCAAGGTGGTCCGCGGCCGCCCGCTCGGCTCCTGGACCTCCACTCAGTTCCGCTGGGCTCTCGCACCCGCCCATCCGGAGCTCGAACTCGCCGATTCCCAGGCGGAGTTGCTGCGCCGCTGGCTGACGGCGTGCGGGCCGGCCACGGAGGCGGACCTGAAGTGGTGGACGGGCTGGAAGGTGACCGACGTCCGGCGGGCGCTGACCGCGATCGGGGCACAGTCGGTCTCGCTGGACGAGGGCACGGGCTACGTCGTAGAGGGCGACGCCGATCCGGTGGCCGCGTCCGTGGAGCCATGGGCGGCACTGCTGCCGGGGCTGGATCCGACGGCCATGGGTTGGCAGGGCCGGGACTGGTATCTGGCGCCGGACCTACGGCCGTCGCTGTTCGACGGGAGCGGGAACGTGGGCCCGACGGTGTGGTGGGACGGGCGGGTGGTGGGGGGTTGGGCTCAGCGGGCCGACGGCGAGATCGCGTGGCGGCTGCTCGACGAGAAGGGCGTGGGGCGGGAGGGCAGGTCCGCGATCGAGGCGGAGGCCGAGCGGCTGCGGGGGTGGATGGGGTCGACGAGGGTGACGCCACGGTTCCGGACGCCGGTGGAGCGGGAGTTGGCGAGCTAGTGCTGTGACCGGCCAGCAATATCCAGCCCGTCCGGCGTTTGAGGACGAGGCCGTTCAGGCCGAAGCGGGGTTTGCAGCGCCCAGGACGACGGCACCGAAAGCGCCGGGCACCCCGAACAGGGGCACCCGGCACCACCGGCTCACCGTGTGTAGCGCATCAGCGCCCGCACCATGTGGCACGTCGTGTCCGACGGCGGGTGGACTCCGATCGTCTCCGCCGTGCTTCGGATCGTCTCGTTGCGGGCCTGGTTCGGTACGTACACGCCCGAGTCGAGCAGCGCGATGGCCAACCGCATCGCCTTGAGGCGCCGGTTGTGCGAGACGTACCACTCGCGCGGGCGCCCCGGCGGCAGCGGACGCTTCTCCAGCGGGGCGTACGGCAGGTCGAGCAGGACGGGGTGGGTCGCGGTGGACTGGGTCGGCAACGGCTTCGGCTTCAGTGCGGCAGCGGGCACAGGCATCCTCCTGTCGCGGTGAGGGTGCGGGAAAGGACGGGGGCTTCGGCACCCCCCAACACCCTCGAACACTTCTTCTAGTGTACCGCCCACCACTGACAAAAGGCCCTGGCCACAAGGGCTTTCAGCCGCTCCCAGGGGTACCGTGGGCCCCATGGAGATCTGGATCAACCCGGCCTGTTCCAAGTGCCGCAGCGCCATCGGCCTGCTCGACGCCGAGGGCGCCGACTACACCGTCCGCCGCTACCTGGAGGACGTACCGACCGAGGACGAGATCAGGGACGTACTCGGCCGTCTCGGTCTCGAACCGTGGGACATCACCCGCACCCAGGAGGCCGCGGCGCAGGAACTCGGGCTGAAGGAGTGGGCCCGGGACGAGACTTCGCGGGACCGCTGGATCAAGGCGCTCTCCGAGCACCCCAAGCTGATCCAGCGCCCGATCATCACGGCGGAGGACGGCACGGCGGTCGTCGGACGCACGGAAGAAGCCGTCCGGGACGCTCTCTCCCGTTAACTCCCCTGTGACCCACGTTACTTCAGTGACTCCTGTAACCGCTGAGTAACCTCGTTCGGTATCTCGTACATAGCGGCGTACGCTCCCCTACCTCTCAGGAGGCGCGCATGTCGCGCAGGAGAACTCTCGGTACGAAGAAGAAGCTCGCGCTGCTGGTGAGCGCGGCGGCGGTGGCGGGAGGCGGTGCCTTCGTCATGGCGAGCACCTCGAACGCCGCGCAGAGTCCGGGGGCCAGGACCTTGTCCGCCGCCGACTCGAACGTCTGCCAGGGGCTCGCCACCGCCCTCGGCAACAACCAGAAGTTCATCGCCGGGCAGAAGGCGAACCCGGACGCCCAGTCCGCGGCCCGGATCGCCAACCGCGAGGCGGTCGTCGCGCAGATCAAGGTCCAGCAGAAGGCGTCGGGTTGCACGGTTGGGGAGTCGGCTCAGGACTCCCAGGCCGCGCAGCCCGCGCAGAACGGCCAGCAGTCCGCGCAGCCCTCGCAGGCCGCCTCGGCACCCGCGGGAAACGCGGGCGGAAACGCCGGCGCTACCGCCGCCTCGGGCCCGCAGGTGTGCAACGGCTCCACCGTCACCCTCTCCGGTGAGGGCGGCGTACCTGCCGCGTCCAGCAACCAGTTCCCGGCCGGTACGACACTCAAGGTCACCAACCTGGACAACAACAAGTCCACGACGGTGAAGGTCACTTCGGTCTCCGGCAGTTGCGTCCTGCTCAACAACGCGGCCTTCGAACAGGTCCGCGAACCCGGCAAGTTCCTGATCCGGCGCGCACTGATCCAGAAGGTGGGGTGAGGCCTAACGTCGTAGGAACTCCGTGAGGCGGCGGCCGAGTTCGGCGGGTGCGGACTGCGGCAGCGCGTGATGCGAGACATCCGGCAGTACGACCGTCTCGACGCGCGGCAGCAACGCATCCGCCCTCTCCGCCACCTTGTACGTGTCATGGGTCCTGCTGCTCTCGGCCAGGAGCAGCAGGACCGGCGTGTCCAGGCCGCGCAGCGCCTCCGGCGCAGGGCGAGGACCGGTCAGCGGCTTCGATACGGAGGGGAAGCCGGCGGCCGCCTCCTGGAGGCGCAGCCAGTCGGGGTCGAGGGTCACCCCTCCCCCGGTCTCCCACTCCAGGAAGGCCCGGACCCGTCCGGAGGTCGGCCGCAGCATCAGCGGCAGGGCGTGCAGCAGGTACGCCGGGCGGAACCCGGCGAAGCACATGGCGGGGTCCAGGAGGAAGAGGCGGCGTACGCGCGCGGGGGCGTGCAGGGCGTAGTGCAGGGACATCCAGGCGCCGTACGAGTGCCCGCCCAGGTCCGTCTCCGGCACGCCGAGGGCGTCCAGCACCGCGTCCAGCCAGGCCATCAGATCGGCGACCGTACGGGGGTGACGGTCGGCGGTCCCGGTGGTGCGGCCCGCGCAGCCGACGAGGTCGACGGCGAGGACGCGGTGGGTGCGGGCGAGCTCGGCGGCCTGGGCGTACCAGGTGGCGGAGGTGGCTCCCCCGCCGCCGGGGAGCAGGACGACCGCGGGTCCGCAGCGGGGCCCGCAGGCGTTGACGTATGCCGTCCCGAACGGTGTCGGCACGGTCAGCGCCTCGCGCTCGGCGGGCCACTTGGCCATGACCTTGTCGTAGGCGGCGAGGAAGCCGTCCCTGTCGTAGGAGCCGCGAGCGTTCACCGGAACCTCCCTTATTATCTCGCTCAGCGAGATACTTGGTGAACGAGATAATAGTCGGAGGCAGTCGTGCACAACCAGGGAGCCGAGCTGGAGGTCGTCCATCTACTGCGCGCGGTGACCGTCGAACTCGCCCTGCACAGCGCCCGGTTCGCGAACCACAACGGCATGCATCCCACGGACGTACGCGCCCTGATCGCCCTGCTGGACGCCTCGCGCGCGGGCGAGGAGATGACGGCCGGGCGGCTCGGCGCCGGGCTCGGGCTGAACTCCGCCGGGACGACCGCGCTGGTGGACCGGCTGGAGCGGGCCGGGCATGCGCGGCGGGTGCGGGCCGAGGGAGACCGGCGCAAGGTCGTGATCGAGGTGGAGGAGGCGGCGGTCGAGCTCGGGTGGGCCTTCTTCGGGCCGCTGATCGGGCGGGCGGTGGAGCTGCTGCGGGGGTACGACGAGCGGGAGCTGGCCGCGATCAGGGGGTTCCTGGAGGGGGTGCGGGAGGCGGCGGCCGAGGAGGGCTGAGCGACCGGCCCCGGCGCACGGCCCGCTCATTCCCATCGCATACGAGCCGTCGCGGGCCCGTCGGGTCCGCGCCCGCGAACGACCGCCCGCAGCCGTGTTCCTGTCGACTCGCCGTCCCTCATACCGCCGCCGGCCCGCCCTCACAGCGTGAATCGCGCCACACCAACGCCAGGTAACACGGGGTTCACATTCGAGCAATCGACGGGAAATCGCCTGTTGACAGGCTCGCGGACATCCACCGCGGCGCCCCAGTGCCGCAGCGCCGCAGCACCCGCAAGTGCGATCAGACACACCCCGAAGGAAGTGGCTCGTGACCTTCAAGGCTGAGTACATCTGGATCGACGGCACCCAGCCGACGGCCAAGCTCCGTTCCAAGACGAAGATCATCGCGGGCGAGCCCGTCGGTCTGGACGCGCTGCCGATCTGGGGCTTCGACGGCTCCTCCACGAACCAGGCCGAGGGCCACTCCTCCGACCGTGTCCTCAAGCCGGTCTTCACCTGCCCGGACCCGATCCGCGGCGGCGACGACATCCTCGTCCTGTGCGAGGTCCTGAACATCGACTTCACGCCGCACGAGTCCAACACCCGTGCCGCGCTGACCGAGGTCGCCGAGAAGTTCGCCGCGCAGGAGCCGATCTTCGGCATCGAGCAGGAGTACACCTTCTTCCAGGACGGCTACCCGCTCGGCTTCCCCAAGGGCGGCTTCCCGGCCCCGCAGGGCGGCTACTACTGCGGTGTCGGCGCGGACGAGATCTTCGGCCGTGAGGTCGTCGAGGCGCACCTGGACAACTGCCTCGCGGCGGGCCTCGCCATCTCCGGCATCAACGCCGAGGTCATGCCCGGCCAGTGGGAGTTCCAGGTCGGCCCGGTCTCCCCGCTGGAGGTCTCCGACCACCTGTGGGTGGCCCGCTGGCTGCTCTACCGCACCGCCGAGGACTTCGGCATCTCCGCCACCCTCGACCCCAAGCCGGTCAAGGGCGACTGGAACGGCGCCGGTGCGCACACCAACTTCTCCACCAAGGCGATGCGCGAGGGCTACGACGCGATCATCACCGCCGCCGAGTCGCTCGGTGAGGGCTCCAAGCCGCTGGACCACGTCAAGAACTACGGCGCCGGCATCGACGACCGCCTGACGGGCCTGCACGAGACCGCCCCGTGGAACGAGTACTCCTACGGCGTCTCCAACCGCGGTGCCTCGGTCCGTATCCCGTGGCAGGTCGAGGTCGACGGCAAGGGCTACATCGAGGACCGTCGCCCGAACGCCAACGTCGACCCGTACGTGGTGACGCGTCTGCTGGTCGACACGTGCTGCTCGGCGCTGGACAAGGCCGGCCAGGTCTGAGTTTCGGCTTCTCGCAGGGGGCGTCCACCGTTCGCGGTGGGCGCCCCTTCCGCGTTGTGCCCGGGTGTCGCCGGGCTGTCCGCGATGTGGGACGGCGATCCGGACACGGCGATCGGGGGCACGCCCTTGACCTGGCACAAACGCCTGGTGGGGTGAGGTACGCAACGCCAATGTCAGGCCAGGGAAGTGTCCGAGCAGTGAGAGAAGGCTCCTCGTGAGGGGCATGGTCTGCTTCAATGGGCGCATGGCCGACTACCAGAACTACACCGCGACGGGTCGCCACGACCTTGAGCCGTTCTGGCCTTCCCGTCAGCACCATGACTTCGACCGGGTGTGTTGTCGCGCGATGAACGCGCCGGCCCTCTAAAGCCGTACACCCCGGCCTTCGGCCAGCGCGAACGACGTACGTCCCTCGGTGCGCCCGACCACGAATCGTGGCCGCCGTCCTCCCAGACGAACTCCTCGCGCGAAAGAGCTGACCTCTCATGGCGACCACTCGTTCTCTCTCCACCGCCACCCTGACCGCCGCCCCGTCCCAGAACCCGACCGCACGCCACCGACTGCGCGCCGTCGACCGGGACGAGGTCGTCGACGTGGCGGACTTCCTGCCGCCCGGCGCCACCTGGCTGCCGGCTCCGCAGCACACCCTGCCCACCCTGCCGGGCCGGCCGCCGATGATCGGCTACCTGGTGCTCGTCCCGGCCGACCAGCAGCCGCCGTTCCTGCCCGTGGCGGTGCCCGACCACGCCGATGTGCGCGTCGGCGCCGGCCAGGGCGGCGACCCGCTCGTCCGCATCGACTCCGTGCAGCGCACCGCCGACGTGGACGGGCGTGAACTCGACCTCACCTACCTGGAGTTCGAGCTGCTCGCCCACCTCGTCGCGCACCCGAACCGGGTGCACACCCGCGACCAGCTGGTCACCACGGTGTGGGGGTACGGCCACGTGGGCGACGGCCGCACCGTCGACGTCCACATCGCCCGCCTGCGCCGCAAGCTGGGCGCCGAGCACCGGAACGTGATCCAGACGGTGCGGCGGGTCGGCTACAAGTACACGCCGCCGACGGGCCGTTGACCGGCCGGGCTGCCGCTCTTCTGCCGACGGCAGATTGACGTTCCGTCCCGCGGGCGAACCGGGCAGAGTCACCTGCATGAGACTTCTGGTGCTGGGTGGTACGGAGTTCGCGGGACGCGCCGTCGTCGAGGCGGCCCTCGGGCGGGGCTGGGAGGTGACCGTCTTCAACCGAGGACGGCAGTCGCCTCCGGCGGGCGTACGGGCACTGCGGGGCGACCGCCTCGCGCCCGACGGGCTCGCCGCGCTGGCCGGCGCCGACGGCGAGTGGGACGTCGTCGTCGACACCTGGTCGGCGGCGCCCCGGGCCGTGCACGAGTCGGCGCGGCTGCTGCGCGGTCGCGCCGGGCGGTATGTGTACGTGTCCAGCCGCTCGGTGTACGCGTGGCCCTCGCCGGCCGGGCACGACGAGGGGGCGCCGTTGGTCGACGGTGCCGAGCCCGACGCCGACAAGACCGACTACGCCCGCGACAAGCGGGGCGCCGAGATCGCGGCGGTGGACGCCTTCGGTGCGGACGACTCCGTTCTCGTGCGGGCCGGCCTGATCCTCGGACCGTACGAGAACGTCGGGCGGTTGCCGTGGTGGCTCGGGCGGATCGCTCGGGGTGGGGCTGTGCTGACGCCCGGGCCGCGGGAGCTGCCGCTGCAGTACGTCGATGTGCGGGACATGGCCGAGTGGATTCTCGGGGCGGCCGAGCGGGGGTTGAGCGGACCGTACAACCTGGTCAGTGCGTCGGGGCACGCGACGATGGGGGCGTTGCTGGAAGCGTGTGTGGAGGTCACCGGGGCTTCGGCCGAACTGCGGTGGACCGAGCCGAAGTTGATTCTCGACGCCGGGATCGAGCCGTGGACGCAGTTGCCGGTGTGGACGCCGCCGGGGACGGACATGCACGACTCCCTGCACTCCGGGGATGTTTCGCGGGCGTTGGCGACGGGGCTGGTGTGCCGGCCCGTGGAGGAGACCGTCGCGGATACGTGGGAGTGGTTGCAGGACGTCGGCGGTGTGGTGCCGCTGAAGGAGGGGCGGCCACCGGTGGGGCTGGACCCGGTGGTGGAGGCGAAGGTTCTGGGGTTGTGAGTCGAGTGCGGGGCCGTGGGGGCTGGTCGCGCCCACGCGGCGGAGCCGCATAGTGACGGCGGCGGAGCCGCATAGTGACACAGCCCCGCGTCCCTGACGGGGGGCGCCGCACCCCCGGGGTGTATGTGGCACCACCCCCTCACCGGGGGGCTTGGCCCAGTGACCCCCCGTTTTCGCTCGGACAGACTTGGCGCCATGGACATCTCTTCAAGGGTTCGGGGCGTCGCTCTCGCGGCGGGGCGGGGGTTCGTGGTGGCTCTGGTGAGCCTTCCCGGGGCGGTGCTCGGGTTCACGTCGGCCCTTGTGTCGATGGCGCTCATACCTGTCGGCATCGGGGCGTACACCACGCCCTGGGTACTCAACGGGGTGCGGGCCTTTGCCGACTGGCGGCGGGTGGTCGCCGCGGAGTGGTGTGGGGTGCGGATTCCTTCGGCGTATCGGCCCGTTCCGGAGAACGTCAATCCCTGGGCGCGGACCTACGCCATGCTCCGTGATCCGGCCACCTGGCGGGATCTGCGGTGGCTGCAGGTGGACATGACCGCGGGGTTCGTCACCGCGCTGCTGCCCGCGGTGCTGGTCTTCTATCCGTTGGAGGGGCTGGCCGTTGCCGTGGGGCTGTGGCGGCCGTTCTCCGCGTACGGGGGTTACTGGTACGGCTTCGTGCACGTCACCGATCAGGCCTCCGCGCTCGGTGCCGGTGCGCTGGCCGGTGTGCTCCTCGTCTTCGCCTACCGGTACACCCCGTTCCTGTTGTCCGCCCACTTCCAGCTCACCAAGGCGGTACTCGGCGCGGGCCAGGGCGAGTTGGCCGAACGGGTCCGGGTGCTCACCGAGACCCGGCGGGACGCCGTGGACACCTCGGCCGCCGAACTGCGGCGTATCGAGCGGGACCTGCACGACGGGGCGCAGGCGCGACTGGTGGCGATGGGGATGGATCTCGGCACCATCGAGATGCTCATGGACAAGGACCCGGCGAAGGCCAAGCAGCTGCTCGCACAGGCCCGGCAGTCCTCCGTGGACGCGCTCGGCGAGCTGCGTGAGCTGGTGCGCGGGATTCATCCGCCGGTGCTGGCCGAGCGCGGACTGGGCGATGCCGTACGGGCGTTGGCGCTCCGGCTGCCGCTACCCACCGAAGTGACCGTGGAGTTGGCGGGGCGGGCGGACGCGCCGGTCGAGTCGGCCGCCTACTTCGCCGTCAGTGAGGTGCTCACCAACGCCGTCAAACATGCGGACGCCGAACGGATCTGGATCGACCTGCACCACGGCGAGGGGCGGCTGCGGGTCACCGTCACCGACGACGGCAAGGGCGGTGCGGTGGTCGGGGCCGGTTCGGGGCTGGCCGGGGTGGAGCGACGGCTCGGTACATTCGACGGCGTCCTGGCCGTCAGCTCTCCCTCGGGCGGTCCCACCATGGTCACCATGGAGATCCCTTGCGTGTTGTCCTAGCCGAAGACCTCTTCCTGCTGCGCGACGGACTGGTCCGGCTGCTCGAGGCCTACGGCTTCGAGATCGCCGCGGCCGTCGAGTCCGGCCCCGAGCTCGCCCGTGCGCTGGCCGAGCTGGAGCCGGACGTCGCCGTGGTCGACGTACGCCTCCCTCCCACGCACACCGACGAGGGGCTGCAGTGTGCGCTCAGGGCGCGGGAGGAGCGGCCCGGGCTGCCGGTGCTGGTCCTCTCGCAGCACGTGGAGCAGCTGTACGCGCGGGAGTTGCTCGCCGACGGGAGCGGCGGGGTGGGATATCTGCTGAAGGACCGGGTGTTCGACGCGGAGCAGTTCGTGGACGCCGTACGGAGGGTCGCGGCGGGTGGTACGGCCATGGATCCGCAGGTGATCCAGCAGTTGCTGGCGCGGCGGAGCGGGGAGGACCGGCCGCTCGGGCGGTTGACGCCGCGTGAGCTGGAGGTTCTGGAGCTGATGGCTCAGGGGCGGTCCAACGCGGCGATCGCGGGGCAGCTGGTGGTGACAGAACGGGCCATCGCCAAGCACACCTCCAACATCTTCGCCAAACTGGGGCTTGAGGTGTCGGACGACGACAATCGTCGCGTTCTGGCGGTCCTCGCCTATCTGGACCAGGATCGGTAAGCGATTGCTGATTTTCCGTAACTTCCGCTGCTCAGGCGGCGGTTGGGTGTTAACGGACGAGTAAACCTCTGATTTGTTTGTGGGGCGGCTGAACACCCCTGGGACCGCACCCGTATCAATGGGCGCCGCTTCACTCCTGTCGGGCGCCTCGATGCCCCGCCAAGCCCGCAAGGAAGTCAGAGGAGTTCCATGGGACGCAACAATCGAAAACGCCGTACGCCGCTGGCCACCAAGGCCATAGCCGCATCGGCGGCCCTAGCGCTTGGTGGGGGCGGGCTGATCTGGGCGAACTTCTACGCCTCGGCGCACGAGTCGAACAACTCGGGGCAGAACCAGACCAAGGCCGCCGCCGCGTCGGTGGCCACGATCGCCTGCCCGGACGTCGGCCAGAAGCTGACGAACGTGCCCGCCAAGGCCCAGCAGGGCGTGGCGACGGAGCTGGCCAACCTCGACAAGCAGATCACCGAGGCCTACGCCCGGCTCGCCTCCACCCGTCAGGCGCAGGCGGGCGACGCGAACTTCGTGCAGAACGCGATCGTCGGCCCCCTGAAGGAGAAGCGGTCCGCGACCATCGACCGGATCCGCATCGACATCCAGCGGGTGGGCGGCCAGGTCGACGCGGCCTCGCTGCAGGCCCTCGCCGCCTGCACGACGCAGACCGCCAACCAGACCACGGCCGGTGGTGGCAACAACCAGAACGGCCAGAACGGTCAGAACGGCCAGAACAACAACGGCGGCCAGCAGAACAACGGTGGCCAGCAGCAGGGCAACGGGCAGGCCTCGGCCGCGCCCAGCGCCAGCGCGAGCGCTCCGGCCAACGTCGGCGGTCAGGCCGGCAACGGCCCGGTCGCGGCCGACTTCGTGGACATCACGAAGGTCCAGCCGAACGTGGCGGCCAAGCCGCGCGCCAACGGCAACGGTTCGACGGGCACCTTCACCACCAGGTGCGGTGTGAACGCCAACAAGAACCACAACACCGACAACGTGATCGTGGCGCCCGGCGTGACCAACGGTGCGCACCACCTGCACGACTACGTCGGCAACCAGAAGGTCGACGCGTTCGCGACCAACAACACGCTGATCGCGGACCAGACCAGCTGCCAGAACCAGAGCGACCTCTCGGCCTACTACTGGCCCGTGGTCCGTATCCAGGACGGCACGCAGGACTTCGACCAGAACGCCGCCGGCGGTGGCACCGAGGGCAACGTCGGCAAGATCCTGACGCCGGTCCAGGCGCAGATCAAGTACGTCGGCTCGCCCACCAGCAAGGTCACGGCCATGCCGCAGTTCCTGCGCATCATCACCGGTGACGCCAAGACCACGACCAACGGTCTGGCGAACGCCAACGCGCACTGGAGCTGCACCGGCTTCGAGAACAAGGTCCAGCTGACGACGCAGTACCCGATCTGCCCGCAGGGCAGCAACGTGGTGCGCACGTTCGCCTTCCAGTCCTGCTGGGACGGCAAGAACATCGACAGCGCCAACCACCGCACGCACGTCGCCTTCGCCGACGCCAACGGCAACTGCACCAACGGCTTCAAGGCGATCCCGCAGCTGACGATGCGCCTGGTGTACAAGATCACCCCGCCGGTCCTCGCGAACGGCCAGGTGAAGAACGCCTACGCGGTGGACGGCTTCCCGGAGCAGCTCCACAAGCCGGCCACGGACCACGACGACTTCATCGCGGTCTTCAAGAACAACCTGGCGACCACCATCGCCAACTGCATCAACCAGGGCAAGAAGTGCCAGTGATCCAGCAGCCATAGGAAAGCGGGCGGTGGGATTCTCCCACCGCCCGCTTTCTTTTGCGGTCCGCGCTACGAGGCTCAGCCGCTGTGACCGGTGTGCGCGCTGTGGTTGGTGCCGATCTCCTCCTCGCCGCCCAGCGTGGTCTGCAGCTTCTTGACCACCTTGTCGTCGCCGACGGCGACCCACTTGCGGCCGACGAGGTAGAAACCGCCGTAGTCCTTCGCGTCGTTGATCCACTCGCGCTGACCCCGGTCGGTGGCGAAGGTGACGAAGACGTACTTGCCGTCGGAGGTCTTGCAGATGGCCTGACGTACCTCGTCGGAGTCGATCTGCATGTCCGGCTTGCACTTCGCCTTGGCCGCCAGACTCTCCAGCGTGCCGGTGGCGGTCACGGGGATCTTGGCGGCGGCGTCACTGTCTCCGGATCCACAGCCCGCCAGCCCCAGGACGGCCGCGGCGCCGGCCACGGCGAGCATCGGTCGGGTCAACCTCATGTGTTCCTCCGGGTCGCTGTTTCTGGCCCGGGCCGCAAAGGCCCGTTTCCTTTCATACGGCTGTGGGGCGCGGGGCGCTCAATTCCAGTGTGGGCGTAGGTACAGGTGTGCGAAGGTATGCCGGTGAATCTGAACTGGGAAGATCGCGTGACCGCCGCCTGGGCCACGCTCGACGACTATCCGGAAGAGCGGGCAGCCGATTTCCGTGCCGTGATCGACGCGCTCGTCGCCGAGTTGCCGGAGGGCAGTCCACTCGGACCGTTCGAGCAGGCCTCCGCGTGGGACTCCACGGGCCACTCCGACCAGGCGGTTCCGCTGTACCGGGAGGCGCTGGCGCGCGGGCTGAGCGAGGCCAGCCCGTACAAGGGCCGGCGGGCGAAGATCCAGTTGTCCAGTTCGCTCAGGAACACCGGTCGGGCCGAGGAGGGCGTCAAGCTGCTGACGCCCGAACTGGACGCGCCTTCGGACGAGTTGGACGACGCGGTACGGGCATGTCTGGCGCTGTGTCTGTCCAGCCTCGGCCGGGACCGCGAGGGCCTCTCCCTCGTACTGGGCGCCCTGGCCCCCCATCTGCCGCGCTACCAGCGGTCGATGGCGCACTACGCGCGGGCGCTGGTCGAGCCCGAGGGCTGACCGGCGGATCGACTCGCCCGGGTGGGGGTGACCATCGGACGATTCGCTCGTTCTGCTGAACGTGCAGTCACAGGATGTCGCCCCGCGCCCCGCACCCTCCCCCGCCGACCAGGTCGTGGACGTCGAGCAGGCCGAGGCCGCGCTCGTCGAGCACTACCCCCGGCTGGTCCGGCTCGCCTACCTGGTGCTGCCGCCGAGCCTCGGCCGCAACCGCCGTGTGGTGACCGCACACGCCCTCACCCAGCGCGCCCTCCCCAAGGGCCGGGCGTCGGCACCGGTGATCCCGGCCCAGTCGACCGGCCGGGACGTCGACCTCGGGTACGCCTTCGTCCGCCTCCAGGTTGTGCGTAGGGCCCTGGAGGCGGGCCTCCCGCTGAAGCGCACGGCGTTCCCGAAGCGCTCCCAACTCCCGCCGCTGCTCCCCCAGGTGTGGGGCCTGCGGCTCTTCCCCCGCTCCGGGGGCGCCGACGAGCTCGCCCTGGACCAGCGCCTGTCGGCCCTGACCTGTCCCGCCCGCGCCGCCTATGTCCTGCGCAGCCTGGAGAAACTCCCCGACGGCGACATCCGCGGGATCCTCACGGCCGCCGGCTGCGACGACGTGGACGACATCGAAGCAGCACTCCGCGAGGCCGACGACGTACCGGCGTCGCAGCACCCGCTCCTCGACTCCCCCGAGTTCGACCCGTGCTCGCTGCAGGCCAGGCCCACCGATCTGATGCGGCGCAGACAGCACACCAAGGCCGCGCTGGCCGCGGCCGCGGCGCTCGCGGTGTGCGGGGCGCTGGTCACGCTGCCCGGGGGCGGCTGGGGCCCCGACGGCGCCGCCGCGCCCGCGTACGCGCAGAACCCCGCGGCCGAGGCCGCCCTCGACCCCGCCAGGCTGACGACGGTGGACCCCACGGCCTGGGAGTCCTCCGCGCGCACCGACTTCTCCGTCTGGCCCGCGCGTGGTGAACTCACCGGCGACAAGGCCCTGTTGCGCCGCGCCCTCGCCGTCTGGGCGCGCCCCGGCGAGAGCGTCCAGGTCTCGGCGACACCGGGCACACCGTCCGGCGGCCCGTCCGGCCCGCCGCAGCTGCTGTACGCCGGGATCGTAGACAATGCGCGGGTCGTCATCCTCTACGACGGTCTGCGCATCGTCCGGTACGCGGAGCCCAAGGACGGCACCAAGGGCGCGGGGCTCGACTTCGCGCGGGTCGACGGCGCGGACCGGGCCGAGGCGAGTGCGGTGGTACTGGGGCGGGCCGACGGCAACGTCCGCTATCTGACGGCGCCCTGGATCACCAAGGCCGCCGAGCGGGATCTGCTCAAGCCGAACTCCGGGGCTGGGCGCACCTCCCACGCCTTGGGGACAGCGGGGGAGGATCTCGGTCTCGACAAGGGGATCACGGCACCGTTCGCCAGCCCCGCCCAGCGGACGGGCAACTGCACCTCATGGAACGTGCTGCAGCTGACCGACGGTACGGGGACCCGGCTGATGACCGACCTCGGCGAACTGGTCCCGGCCCAGCTCACCGTCGGCCGTCCCGGCGCCACCCGGAACGCCTCGGCGGCGGGGGTGCCCGCCTGGGCGCCGTACGCCTGCTCGCTGGCCTCGGTGCGGTCGGCGGGCGTGCGCGATGTCAACGCGTGGACGTATGCCACGCAGCCCCTGCCGGACGCGAGCGGGGCGGCGGACTGGGTGTGCACACGGGCGGAGACCTGGCGGGGCGGCGGGACGCGGGTGCTGGCGCAGTTCCGGACGCCGGGCGGGACGTACGGGGCGGTGGCGGCGAAGTCCGAGAACGGACCGGAGTGCGGCGCGAAGGATCCTGCGGTGCTGGCCGGGGTGCTGTGGAAGTCGGCGGCGGGGAACTGGTATCTGCTGGCCGCCGGGAGTCACGGGACGTCGACGGTGGCGGCGAGTGGTGGGGTCCAGGCGACTGCGGGTGGGAATCTGCTGGCGGCGCGGGCCGAGCAGGGGGCACGGGCCGAGCTGAAGGGCACCTTGCGGGACGGGCGGGTGATCAGTGGGCTCCGATAGGAAAGAGGGGGCTTGCTGACAGCAACGTGAAAAGGAGCTGGACGTGCCCGAGGGAGCCGCCGTCCACTGCTGCGGGCCCTCGAACGGTTCGCGCCCCACGTCGCGCACGGCGCCGCCTTCGCGGTCGAACTCCAGTACAGCGGGCGGATGTTGACCGTAATCCTGCGAGCAGGGGTCGATCCGCGTTTCACGGGCGCGAGGTGATCGAGTTGTGCTGGATATGTGAACGCCGTTGGGCGGACCGGTCCGTTCCGGGCCGGATTCGATCGGTAAGGTGTTCGCATGACTACCGGGGTACGCCGCAGAATGGGAGTCGAGGAGCGGCGGCAGCAGTTGATCGGCGTGGCCCTCGAACTGTTCAGCCAACGCTCGCCCGACGACGTCTCCATCGACGAGATAGCGGCGGCCGCGGGGATATCCCGGCCGCTGGTCTACCACTACTTCCCCGGCAAACTCAGTCTGTACGAGGCCGCGTTGAAGCGTGCCGCGCAGGATCTGGCGGGCCGGTTCGACGAGCCGCAGGAGGGTCCGCTCGGGGACCGGCTGCGGCGGGTGATGCGCCGGTTCTTCGACTTCGTGGACGACCACGGGCCCGGCTTCTCGGCGCTGATGCGCGGCGGCCCGGCCGTCGGCTCCTCGGCGACCAACGCGCTCATCGACTCCGTACGGCAGGCCGCGTATGTCCAGATCCTTTCGCATCTGGGCATCGAGGACCCGCCCGCGCGCCTGGAACTGGTCGTCCGGTCCTGGATCTCGCTCGCCGAGTCGACCGCGCTGATCTGGCTGGACGGCCGGCGCATCCCGCGCGCCGAGCTGGAGACCCAGCTGGTGCACGACTTCGCCGCGCTGGCCGCGGTGAGCGCCGCCTACGACGAGGAGATGTCCGCGCTGCTGCGCCGCATGCTCACGGACGAAGCGCCGGACGGACCCTTCGCGGAGCTGGTCGCCCGGCTGATCGCGCTCGCGTCCTGAGGAGGGGCCTCAGCGCTCGAACTTGCGGTACGACGGGTCGAGGTCGCGCACCTCGGCCGAGCCGTGCAGCACACCGGAACCGTCGTCCTCGATGTGCTTCTTGAGCAGTTCGAGGACGGCCTCGGTCAGCTTCGCCTTCGTCTCCTCGGTGCGGCCGGCGAGCAGTCCCAGCGTGACGTGCACGACGGCGTGGCCGAGGTCCAGGGGGTCCTCGTAGCCGAACGCGGTGACCTCGGAGGGACGGAACCGCGTCTTGCACGCCTCCGGCTTGGCGGCCGCGATCTCGACGAGCGCGCCGTGCAGGTCCCGTGCGAAGCCCTCCCGGTCGAAGTTGAGGTGCTTCGAGTGGTCGACGGTGATCTGCGGCATGGGGCACTCCTGTTCTACGGCGGCGACACGCCCACCCTAATTCCTCAGCTGGAGGGCGAGCATCGCGATGTCGTCCTCGCGGTCGTGGCCGAAGGAGGACAGGAGGGTGTCGCAGAGGGCGTCCAGGCCGGGGAGGGCGCCGGTGGCGGCTGCCTGGAGTTGTTCCATCGAGGCCGTCAGGTCGGTGCCGCGGGTCTCGATCAGGCCGTCGGTGACCATCAGGAGCCGGTCGGCGGGCTCCAGGAACAGCTCGGTGGGCGGTGGATGCGGCAGGCCCACGCCGATCAGCGGTCCCGCCGCCTTCACGTACTCGGCGCCCCCGGTCTCCCGCAGGATCAGCGGCGGGATGTGGCCGGCGTTGGCGATACGCGTGCGCCCGGTGGCGGGGTCGATCAGGACCAGGCAGACGGTGGCCGTGACATCGGGGTGGTAGCGCTGGAGCATCCGGTCGAGGCGCTCGGCGAGCACGGCCGGGTCGTTCTCCTCCACGCAGTAGGCGCGCAGCGCGTGCCGGATCTCGACCATCACGGTGGCCGCGTCCAGCGAGTGCCCTACGACATCGCCGACCGCGGTCAGCACCCCGTCGTCCAGGCGCAGGGCCGCGTAGAAGTCGCCGCCGATCTCGGTCTCCCGGGACGCCGGCACATAGCGCACCGCGAGATCGACGCCGGGCAGCTCCGGCAGCCGGTGCGGCTCGGGCAGGAAGCTGTGCTGGAGGGTGAGCGCGACATGCCGCTCGACCTGGTACATCAGCAGGGGCTCGGCGGCCAGCGCGGTGGCCTGCGCCAGCTGGGCCAGCAGCGCCTCGCCCTCGGGGCTGACCCGGCGCAGCCCGCGCGTGGGCGTGGCCAGGCACACCGGGGCCTGGCCGTCCTGGGTGAGGACCAGCGCGAGCCGGGCGTCGTGCTGCACACCGGGCCGGAAGAACCCGGCCGGCCACAGCGGCGCGGGCACCGTCGTGATCTGCACCCCGCCCTGCCCGCGCGTCAGCCGCCGCAGCAGACCGGCCACCGTCCGGTGCGCGCCCTCGTCCGGCAGCGCGAGCGAGGTGCGCGCCCGGTACAGCCCGCGGTACAGCTCGTCGTCCTGGTCCAGGACGAACACGGCGGCCGGGCAGCCCAGCAGCCGCGCGGCGCCGTCGGCGGCGGCATCGGCGAGCTCCTGCAGCGAACGGGCCGCCTGGATGGTGACGATCGTCTCGGACAGCAGCTGCAGCCGCCGCACCAGCGCCTGGTCGTCGGCCCGCAGCCGGGCGGCGCGCACCGCGGCCCGCACCGCCGCCTCGATCTCCTCGGGCTCGGCCGGCACGGTCAGATAGGCCTCGGCGCCCGCGACCAGCCCCTCACAGCGGTCGGCCGGAGGCGTGGACAGCGCCGAGAAGTGCACCACGGGCAGATTCGCCATGTGCGGCCGCTCCTTGAGCCGACGGCACAGCTCGAAGCCGCTCATGTCCGGCAGGTGCACATCGACGAGGGCCACGTCGGGCAGGGTGCCCTTGCGCCGCCGTACGTCGAGCTCTACCAGCGCCTCGCCGCCGCTGGCGACCGGGACGACCTGATGGCCGGCGCGGCGCAGCACCGTGCCCAACGCGTACCGGCTGGCGGCCACGTCGTCGACGACCAGCACGGTCGTGTCGGTCAGCTTGCCGTTGACGTCCATCTGTCAGCCCTTGGACAACGCCGGTGGGGCGAACCCGGGATCGAGTCCGCCCCACCAAGTTACTGCCCGTATCAGGAGGACCGGGAGAATACCGCCACAGTGCGCCCCGGAACGGCGAAGGTGCCCGTTTTCTCCTCATACGACGAGGACTTGACGATAGGGTCCGCCCCGGCGGCCTGCACCGGATGGAGCCGGTAACCGGTCCCGGCCAGCGCGTCGACCCGCTGCTCCTGCTTCGTCGGCGTCGCGTTGAACACGACCACCAGATCACCGAGCTCCATGGTGATCACCCCGGGCGTCTCGTCCTTGCCGGACAGCGGGAACGACAGCGTCGACTGCACCTGTCCGGCCGTGTCGAGCGAGAAGTCCTTCTCCGTCGTACGGATCCTCAGCAGATCCCGGTAGGCGGCCGAGGCGCCCTCGATCTGCGCGCACCCGACCTTCACCGTGCTCAAAAGGGGCTTCGCGAACGACCACTTGGACGCGTTGTCGGCGGCCATCGGCAGTCCGCGGCCGAAGCCGTTGCCGTCCGTGCAGTTCCAGTGGATGGCGTTGAACCAGTCGCCACTGTCGAAGGAGTTGCGGTCCAGGGACTTCGAGCGCAGCAGGTCGGAGCCGGCCTGGGAGAGGGACGGGCCCTGCGAGAGGGCGGCCGTGGCCATCGCCAGGACCTGCATCCGGGCCCGGTCGGCGGCGCTCGTCGTGGCGGGCAGCTTGTACGTCAGCGCGTCGAACAGGGACTCGTTGTCGTGCGCGTCCGCGTAGGCGAGGGCGTCGCCGGGGGCATCCGCGTAGCCGGCGGGCTGCCCGTTGTAGTCGACCTCGGCGCCGGTGACCTCCTTGCCGTCGGTGTCGGTGAAGGTGAAGGCCTTCAGGTTGCCGGACAGGCCGACCTTGATCAGGTCCTGGTAGTGCAGCAGCCGGGCCTTCTGTTCGGCCGAAGTGCCGTTCGCCGCAGAGGAGTTGGGGTCGGTGTAGAGGCCGGAGGCGAACCCCTGGACGCCGGGGTCGGAGTCGAAGGGGCCGCCGCCGCGCACGGCGTCCCGCGCCCGGTCGGAGAAGGTCGCGATGCCGGTCCCCGCCATGTTCTTCTGCGTGGCCTGCACGAAGCGTGCGTCGTCGGCGACCTCGCCGAAGTTCCAGCCCTCGCCGTACATGATGATCTTCTTGCCGTCGACGCCGTCCTTCTTCGGCGTCAGCGCGTCCAGGGCCTTCCGCACCGCGAGGATGTTCGCCTTCGGCTGGTGCCCCATGAGGTCGAAGCGGAAGCCGTCGACCTTGTACTCCTTGGCCCAGGTGACGACCGAGTCGACGACCAGCTTGCCCATCATGGCGTTCTCGGTGGCCGTGTTGGCACAGCAGGTGCTGTTGGCGACCGAGCCGTCCGCGAGCAGCCGCTGGTAGTACCCGGGCACGATCTGGTCGAGGACGCTGGTGTCGGCCTCGCCACTGGCCGCCGTGTGGTTGTAGACGACGTCCATGACGACCCGAAGTCCGTCCTGGTTCAGTGACTTGACCATCCCGCGGAACTCGACCGTACGGGCGGTGCCGTCCGGGTCGGTGGCGTACGAGCCCTCGGGGACCGTGAAGTGGTACGGGTCGTAGCCCCAGTTGTAGGCATCCTTCGCCGCCGCCTTCGCCACGCACTCCTGCTGCTGGTCGGAGTCTGCCGCGTAGGAGGCGAGATCACAGTCGGGGGTCGCCTGGTCGGCCTTCTTCTCGGGCACGGTCGCGAAGTCGAACACCGGCAGCAGATGCACGTACGACGTCCCGGACTTGGCCAGTTCTCGCAGGTGCTTCGAGCCGTCGCTGTTCCTGTCGGTGAAGGCGAGGTAGGTGCCCTGGTCCTTCGCCGGCACGGTCTTGTCCACGACCGAGAAGTCCCGGACGTGCAGCTCCTGGATCTGTGCGTCCTTCAGCGGCACGGCCTTGGGCTTGGCGAGACTCGACCAGTCGCTCGGGGCAAGGGACTTGTCGTTCAGGTCGACGACGAGGGACCGCTCGGAGTCCGCCGTGAGGGCGACCGAGTAGGGGTCGGTGACCTTGTTGGTGACGACCTTCCGGACGGAGGGCGCCCACACCTTCACGACGTACCGATAGGGCTTGTTCTTCCAGGAGTTGGGGCCGGTGACGGACCAGACGCCGGTGGAGTCGTCACGGCGCATGTTCTTGAGCGACCCGTCGAGCTCCAGCTTCACCGACCGGGCCGTGGGCGCCCACACCGCCAGCGTGGGACGGCCCTTGGGGAACGTCGGGCCCAACTCGGCCTTCGTCGCGCTCGCGTACACATCGTCCAGCACGCCCGCGATCTGCACGCCCGTCGCCGCCAGCACGGCGCCGTTCGCGGCCCGTTGGGAGGCGACGAGCTGGCCGTCGAGGGCCTCGCGCACCCGGTCCCGGTCGCGCGGGTCGACGGACCAGGCCGTGTAGTCCTTCAGATACGGGAACCTGGCCTTCTGGGCGTCGGTGAGGGTGGTCTTCTCCAGCCGCAGCCAGCGCTCGTCGTCGCTGGTCAGCGTCCCGTCCTTGACGGCGATCGACCCGTCGTGGGAGGAGAGCAGCTGGGTGGAGGCGGCGGCGTCGGAGCCGTTCCAGGCGACCGTGTTCCGGTCGATCCAGATCGCCTTGGAGGTGGTCAGGTCGAGGGCGGCCGCCGAGCCCGCGGGCTGGGGCAGCAGATACTTCTCCTGACCGTTCAACAGCCACAGCTCGTAGCCGTCGGCCTTGAGATCCAGCGACTGGTCCGCCGGGAGGTCCTTCTCGTCGCCCTTGTGGATGATGTAGCTGAGGCTGGTGGCACCGTCGGTGAGCGGTACCTCGAAGACCGCGCCATAGGCGTCGGTCTTCACCGGCTGCAGCGGGCTCGACCAGTCCGTGGGGTTCGCGGCGCCCGTCCAGACGTGCAGACCCCAGCCGTCGTAGTTGCCGTCGGCGCGGTGGTAGTGGATGACCGCCTTGCTCTTGTCCTGCGCCGGGTAGTCGGGGCGGGTGGTCTGTACGGTCTCCTTGCCCTGCTCGATCCAGACCTCCCCGGTCTTGGTGACGTCGATCGAGCGGTCCGCGGAGACGTCCTTGTTGCCGTCCTTGTCGATGACGAGGAAGCCGACGTTCGAGGCACCGGCCTTCAACTTGACGTAGGCGAAGGCGCCGTAGGCGTCCCGGCCGACGAAGGGGTGGCTGGCGGGCCAGGTCGTCGCCTCGCCGTCGGCGAGGTCGCCCCAGGCGTACAGACCCCAGTTGCCGTAGTCGCCGTCGGTGCGCTTGTAGTGGACGATCGCGTAGTCGCGGGAGGAGGCGGTGGGGATCTCGGTGGCGGGCGGGGTGCCGGTGGTGGAGGCGGCGGTGGCGGAGGCCGTGTGTCCGGCGGTGTCGACGACAACCGCCTTGTAGCGCAGGACTGTTCCGGCCGGTACGTCCTGGCCGATGGTCTGGGTGACCTTGTACGGGGCGTGGTCGGCGGAGCCGAGCGTCTGCCACTTGCCGTCGCCGACCTGGGCGGCGAAGACGACGCGGTCGAGCCGGCCGCCGTCCACGTCGGCCGACAGCTCGACCGTGCCGGTGGCGCCGGTGTCGGGGGCCTTGAGGGTCAGGGTCGGTGCCGTGGTCGGCTTGGCGAGCCTGCCCGCCGCCTTGAGGACGACGGCGGACTCGGCCGGGACGGTGACCGTGACCTTGTTGTCGGCGCCGGAGGTGACCTCGGCCGAAGTGCCGTGGATCCCGCGGTACTTCATGTCGGCCGAACCGGTCGCGAAGGTGGCCGTCTTCTCCTCGTCGGCGTTGTTGAACGCGACGACGTACTCCTGGCCGGTCTTGGCGTCGGTGCGGGAGAAGGCGTAGATGCCGGAGCCGTCGGCCGCGTACCGCTGTGTC
This sequence comes from Streptomyces sp. NPDC001617, assembly GCF_053596855.1. Lineage (NCBI taxonomy): Bacteria > Bacillati > Actinomycetota > Actinomycetes > Kitasatosporales > Streptomycetaceae > Streptomyces > Streptomyces sp. NPDC001617. The sequence continues at coordinate 57,778 of NZ_JBSFHA010000043.1, read as the reverse complement.
TGGACGCCGTCCGTGAGGGCGGGGTTGTTCTTGCGCAGCTCGGAGAGAGCACTGATCTGCTGGTAGAGCGGTGCCCTCGTGTCGTACGCGTCGGCGGCGTGGGTGCGGTCGGTGCCGATCTCGTCGTCGTCGAGGTAGTCGGCGACCTTCGAGGCGAACATCGTCTGACGGGCGTCCTTGTCGCCCCCGGAGCCGGTGAAGCCCTGCTCGTCGCCGTAGTAGACGACCGGGTTGCCGCGGCTGAGGAACATCAGCTCGTTGGAGAGCCTGTCCTTGGCGAGGAGTTCGGCATCGGTGGCCTTCGGGTTGTCCGTCTTCAGGAAGTACCCGATGCGGCCCATGTCGTGGTTGCCGGTGAAGGTGACCTGCTCGTACGCGTTGGCCTTGTCGGTCGTGTACTTGTAGTCGTCGCCGAAGACCGAGGCCAGCTTCTGCGCGCTGCCGCCCTGGGAGGCGTAGGTGCGCGCCGCGTCCTGGAAGGGGAAGTCGAGGGTCGCGTCGAGGCGGCCCTGGGTGACGTACGGCGAAGTGATCGACGTGTCGGCCGAGTAGACCTCGCCGAACATGAAGAAGTTCTTCCGCCCGTGTTCGGCCGCGTACGTGTCGAGCGCGGTCGCCCACTGGGTCCAGAACCCCATGTCGACGTGCTTCACGGTGTCGATCCGGAAGCCGTCGATGTCGTAGTCCTTCACCCAGCGCTCGTAGATCTTCTCCATGCCCCTGACGACTTCGGGACGCTCGGTCCACAGGTCGTCGAGGCCGGAGAAGTCGCCGTAGGTGGCGTTCTCGCCGGCATAGGTGGAGTCACCGCGGTTGTGGTACATCGTCGGGTCGTTCAGCCACGACGGGACCTTGATGTTCTTCTTCTCGGCGGGCACGGTCGGCGTGCGCGGGAAGGAGTCGGTGTCGACGGCCGGGAACTTCTTGCCGCCGTCCGCGTAGTCGGCGTCGTCGAAGGGCTGCCCGTCCTTGGTCAGATACGGGAAGGCGCCCTTGGAGAGGTAGTCGTACGACGTGCCCTCGTAGTCGACGACATCGGCGGTGTGGTTGGTGATGACGTCGAAGAAGACCTTCATGCCCTTGGCGTGCGCCTTGGAGATGAGGGTCCTGAGGTCGGCGTTGGTCCCGAAGTGCGGGTCGACCTGGGTGAAGTCGGTGATCCAGTACCCGTGGTAGCCGGCGGAGGCGTTGCTCCCCGTCCCCTGCACGGGCTGGTTCTTGAAGATCGGGGCCATCCAGATGGCGGTGGTGCCGAGCCCCTTGATGTAGTCGAGCTTCTTGGTCAGGCCCTTGAGGTCGCCGCCCTGGTAGAAGCCCTTGTCGGTGGGGTCGTAACCGGTGCTGAGCCGCGAACCGGTCAGCCCACCCTCGTCATTGGACGTGTCGCCATTGGCGAAACGGTCCGGCATGACGAAGTAGAACTGCTCCCGGGTGTCGTCGTGCCGGGCGGGCTCGGCGGCGAGCTTCGCATCGGAGGGCGGCGAGGGCGGGGACTCCGCGTGCGCCGCGAGTGGCTGGATCAGGGCTGCGGCGAGCGCGGCGACGGTGACGGCCGCGAGCCGTCTGACATGTATCACCGGTGTGAACTCCTAGCGACAGCGGCTCTCTTGGGTCCGACCCCGCGTGACCGTACCGCTGACGCAAGGTTTACAGCAAGAGCCTTGAAACTCATAGCAAGAACTTTCAACGTCAACCTTGACGTGCCCTTCTCAACTGCCCCACGCTCACGAGTTGTTGAACCCTGTCCCTTCCTCACGGAGTTCTCTTTCGGAGCCGCACATGAGCAGACACCGCCCCCCAGGTGTCCTCCGCCGCACCACGATCGCCGCGGCCGCAGGCGCCCTCGCACTGGCCGGGGCCCTGGCCCTGCCCGCAACACCCGCCCAGGCGGACACGTCCGCCAAGGGCGACGTCATCGCCAACCTCTGGGAATGGAACTGGGACTCCATTGCCTCCGAGTGCACCAATGTGCTGGGCCCGGCCGGTTACGGCGCGGTCCAGGTGGCCCCGCCGTCCGAGTCCCTCAAGCAGTCCACCTACTACTGGTGGGACGTCTACCAGCCGTACTCGTACACCTTGAACAGCCGTTTCGGTACGGCAACCCAGTTCGCGAACATGGTGACCGCCTGCCACACGGCCGGCGTGAAGGTCTACACGGACGCGGTGATCAACCACACGGCCGCCCAGACCGGCACCGGCTACGACGGCACCACGATCACCAACAAGTACGACACCCCGGACTGGAATCCGAGCGACTACCACACCTCGGCCGACTGCCCCACCTCCGACCTGACCATCCAGGACTACTCCAACCTCACCCAGGTCCAGAACTGCGAACTGCTCGGCCTTCCCGACCTCAAGACCGGTGCGGACAACGTCCGTTCGGGCCTCGCGGCGTTCCTCAACAAGCAGATCGCGCTCGGCGTGGACGGCTTCCGTGTCGACTCCGCCAAGCACATACCGGCCACCGACATGGCGGCGATCGTGGCCAAGCTGAACACCACGACATCCGGGTCGGCGCCGTACGTCTTCGACGAGGTCTACCCCGGCTCGACCCCACAGCCCAGCGACTACTACGGCTCGGGCGACGTCCTCGACTTCACGTACGCGAGCAAGATGAAGTCGGCCTTCCAGGGGAACGTGAGCGACCTGTCCTCCCTGTCGTCGTCCGGCATCCTGCCCGCCGCCAACTCGGTGTCCTTCGTGACCAACCACGACACCGAGCGCAACGGCCTGCACATGTCGTACAAGGACGGCGACGCCTACAAGCTCGCCAACCTCTTCGAGCTCGCCTACAAGTGGTCCACGCCGACGATCTACTCCAGCTGGCAGTGGACCCAGAGCGACCAGGCCCCGCCGAACTCCTCCGGCTTCGTCACCGGCACGGACTGCGCCAACGGCTGGAACTGCCTCGACCGTGACACCGCGGTCGTCGGCATGGTGGCCTGGCACAACGCCGTCGACACGGCCGCCGTCTCCAACTGGCAGACCATGTCGTCGAACGTGATCGGCTTCGGGCGGTCGGGGGCCGGGTTCTTCGCACTCAACAACGGCTCCTCGTCGGCGACCTACACCTTCACCACCGGTATGGCGGACGGCACGTACTCGAACGTCATCGACGGCGGCGCGACAAAGGTCACCGTGTCGAGCGGCAGCGCGTCCCTCACCATCCCCGCGAAGAGCGCGGTCGCCTTCTACAACTCCTCCTACACCTGCACGGTCGGCTGCGACGGCACGGGCGGCGACGGCGGCTCGACCTCCACGGTGAGCGCGACCTTCAACGAGTACGCGCCCACGACGAGCGGCACGAACATCTACGTCGTCGGCTCCATCTCGGAGCTGGGCAGCTGGGACACCTCCAAGGCGATCCAGCTGTCGTCGAGCGGATACCCGATCTGGTCGGGCGAGGTGAGCGTGCCGATCAACACGTCGTTCACCTTCAAATACATAAAGAAGGACTCATCCGGAAACGTCACCTGGGAGTCGAACGCCAACAGGTCGGCCACCACGACGACTTCGGCCATCACCCTGAACAATTCCTGGAACGTGGCGAACGCCGACGCCACGGACGTCACCTTCAACGAATACGCCACAACCGACTGGGGCACCAACGTCTACGTCGTCGGCTCCATCGCCTCCCTCGGCTCATGGAACACGAGTGACGCGATTCCGCTGTCGTCGGAGTCGTACCCGACATGGAGCAAGCTGGTGATCGTCCCGAAGAGCACCGCGTTCACGTACAAGTACATCAAGAAGGACAGTTCCGGGAACGTGACCTGGGAGTCCGGGACGAACCGCTCGTACACGACGGGCAGTTCGTCCGGGTACTCCACGAGTGACACCTGGAAGTGAACCGACTAGCAGGCCGAGTTGGTCTGCGTGAGCAGTCCCAGCCGCCACGGGAGCGTGTTGTACGGGCCCGTGGCGGTTGGGCTCAGCCCTTGGTACAGGTATTGCAGTCGGCATGGGTTGATGGTGAGGTTCTGGTCGGTGCCGGAGCGGATCATTTCGCCGTGGCTGATGTCCTGGGTCCAGGGTGTGCCGTCGAAGGTGACGTTGGTGGAGCGGGCGAAGGGATTGGATTCCGTGTCCGCGAGAGCGGTCCAGGTGCCGGTGAGGCTCGGGGACGTCCAGGAGCGGAAGTAGCGTTTGCCGTTGCCGCCTATTGCCTCCACCAGGAGGAGGTACTGGCCCGTGCCGTCGATCTTGTAGACGTTGCTCGCCTCCCACAGGCGGTATTTGTTGCTGGTGTCCTGCATGACCATCACCGTGTTGGTGAAGCCGTTCGGGAAGTTCGCGAGGGTGGTCTGGGAGCGGTACAGATGGCCGTTGTCGTCGGACGAGAAGAGGTAGCAGTTCGTCGTGTCGCAGATGGTCCAGAAGTCGACCCAGTAGCCGCTGCCGATGTTCTGTTTGATGATGTCGGGCATGGCCGAGTAGAAGTTCTTCGGCGCGGTCCAGGTGGAGGGTTTGGCGGGGTCGTCCGTGGTGGAGTACGAGCCGCCGTTTCCCGTCTGGTAGACCAGGTACCACTTCTTCTGCGGGGCGAAGTAGAAGAGCTGGGGCGCGGCACGGTAGCCGGTGCCTATGTTCGGGTTCTGGTCCAGGTAGTACTGGGGTGCCGAGGACGCCTGGGACCAGTCGCTGAAGCTCGTGTACACCAGGCTGTAGGAGCCGTTGGCGTTGGTCGTGCTGGCGTACACGATCCACTTGCCGTTGGAGTACACGACCGTCGGGTCCTTGACCGCTGTCAGGCTGTGGGTCGCGTCCGACTTCGGGGAGATCAGGGTCCCGCTCGACTTCCATTGGAAGCTGCCGGGCAGGGCGGCGGCGAGCTTCGCCGACGGGGACTTCTTGAGGGTGTACGTCACCAGCGAGCGCGCCGGGACCGTGGTGTTGAGTGTCCCTCCGCTCACCGCCACGGCCGGCTGCTGGGCCGTGCTGTGGGTGGTGTCGGTGAGGTACGGGGTCGCCGTCCCCGTCGTGATCCCGGTGTTCTGCAGGCTGAAGGTCACCGGGGTGGCGCTGGTCGCCGCGTTGAGGGCCACGACGGTCGTCGTGCCGTCGGTGTTGCGGAACGCCGACAGCTTGAGGTCGGCGTCGGAGGTCGTGGCGCCGATGCGGGTCGCGCCGGGGCGGATGAAGCGGCTGTAGTTGGCCATCGCCCACAGGCGCTTGGAGACGTGGTAGCTGTCGCCGTCCATCTGGATGAGGCCGCGGGTCGCGCCGGTCGAGGCGCCGTACCAGTACACGTACCCGCTGGTGTTGCCCTTGGTGAGGGCGTCGTTGATCGCGGAGGCGACGGTGAAGCCGTCGTAGCCGCTGCCGTCGTCCCAGTTCTCGTTCCAGGTGGTGCCGTTGGGCGACCACTCCGACATCCAGGTGCGCTTCGAGGTCGGCAGGGGTCCGTCGACGGCGCTCGCGTACGTGTGGCCGGTGTGCGTGGTGACGTAGGTCCGCGCCGTCGCGTCGGCCTCGATCGCGCTGCTGTACGCCTTCTGCTGGTCCCAGCCGAACGAGTCGCAGCACGTGACCTTGTATCCGGCCGCGCTCGCGATCGGACCGAAGGTCCTGGTGAACTCGACCGCCTGCGCCGGGGTCAGGCGCATCGAGTCGTACGTCGCCGTCCAGTCGGGTTCGTTGGTGAACCCGATGTCGGTGACGGGGATGCCCTCCTGGCCGTAGAACTTGGCGTACTGGACCAGGAAGTCGGCGTATGCCTTCCGCCAGTCCCCGCTCGCGCAGGTTGCGCCGGAAAGGCCGCAGAGGGTGCCGCCGTTGGCGTCCGTGCCGTTGGTCTTCATATAGCCGGGGGCGGTCCAGGCGTCGGCGTAGAAGCGGTTCACGCCATAGGACTTGGCCTGCTTGGCGAGCCAGACCTGGCCCTTGTCGTAGCCGTCCCAGGTGTACTTGGGGGTGGCGTTCGGACCGCCGGGGTCGGTGGGCTGGATGCCCGAGTCGATGCCCAGGCGAAGGATGCTCAGCCCCGCGCCGGTGGTGCGGTTGAACAGCAGGTCCAGGAGCTCGCGTTGATGCTGGGCCGATAAGCCCTGCGAGCCGTTCATGATGGCGGCTCGTCCGAAGTGCTCGGAGATGCCGAAGCCGTCGATGGGCTGGTAGGTGGTCGAGCCGTTGATGGTGGCCGAGGTGGCGGCGTAGGCGTTCGGGGTACTGACGGCGGTGACGCCGGCGGCCGTCAGCAGGGCCGCCGCGGAGGCCAACGCCCACGTTCTGAGTCTGCGCTGCATGGTCCGTCCAATCGTGGGAGCGCTCCCATATCCGTGGCGGAAGTTAGGGCGCCGTTGGGGGACCGTCAACCCCTCGCGTACCGCGCATGGTCAGCCGCAACAATGCGCGGTCGCAGTCGGGGAGCTCAGCAGCTCGACTTGCCCGCGTAGATCGCCAGGGCCGTGTTGGAGCCCAGGGTCGCCGTGAACCGGCCGGTGGAGTCGACCGTCACGCTCGTGTTGTTCTGCACGTTGCAGTACGTCCCCGCGGCCAGCGAGGTCTGGTAGGTGCGGGTCAGGCTGCCCGACTCGTGGTTGATGGCGACGTAGCCCTTGCTGCCGCGCCCGAAGCCGATCGCGTCGCCGCCGTCGTCCCACCAGTTGGTGACCGACTCGCCCCGCGTGGCGTTGCGGAAGGCGACCATGCGGATGATCTCCGGCCAGGCGTGCTGGCACTTCCAGCCGTCCTGCCAACAGGCGGTCACGGAGCCGTTGTCGGGCGGCCCGGCGTCCGTGTCGGACCACTCGTAGCCGGAGTTGATGTCCGGGGCGCCGTACGGGTAGGCGAGCATGAAGACGTTGGCGAGGGTGTAGTTCGCCCCGTCCTTGTAGTTGAGGGTCGACCCGTTGCGCTCGGTGTCGTGGTTGTCGACGAACACACCCGCCACCGAGCTGCTCATGTACCCCCAGCCCTCGCCGTAGTTCTTGAGATAGGCGAGGTTCTCGTTGTTGAAGACGCGCTTGAGGTCGTACGCGTAGCGGAACTCCTGCACATCCCCGTTGCCGGTGTACTCGGTCGGCTGGACGGCCTCTCCGGCGCCGTAGATGACCTCCTGCTTCCAGTACGCCGACGGGTTGCTGAGCCGGGACTTGATGTTGGCGAGGTCGGTGGCCGGGATGTGCTTGGCCGCGTCGATGCGGAAGCCGTCGGCCCCGTAGCCGAGAAGGGAGTTCAGGTAGCCGGCGATGGTGGCGCGGACGTACTCCTCACCCGTGTCCAGGTCGGCGAGGCCGACGAGTTCGCAGTTCTGGACGTTGGCGCGGTTGGTGTAGTCGCTGACGGCGGACGTGCAGTCGTCCATGTCGGCGGAGGAGTACAGACCGGGGTAGTTGTACTTCGTGTACGACGAGCCGCCGGTGCCGGTGCCGCTGCCGGCCGACATGTGGTTGATGACGGTGTCGACGACGACCTTCACACCGGCCGCGTGACAGGTGTTGATCATGTTCTGGAAGGCGGCCGCGTCACCGAGCCGGCCCGCGATCCTGTAGCTCACCGGCTGGTACGAGGTCCACCACTGCGCGCCCTGTATGTGCTCGGCGGGCGGCGAGACCTGCACGTATCCGTACCCGGCGGGGCCGAGTGTGTTGGTGCACTCCTTGGCGACCGAGGCGAAGTTCCACTCGAAGAGGACGGCGGTGACGTCCTTGGTGCCGGGCGGGGAGGCGGCGGCGGTGCCGGGGGTCATGACGGCGGCGGCCGCGGTGAGCGCCAGGGCCGCCGAAACGTATCTGCTGGATGCCATGTGGGGGTCCTTCGTCGTTGAAGGTTCTTGCTGAAAAGTTTCAACCACCTTGCGATGACGGGAATGTTAAAGGCCCGCCGCCTGGAAAGGCAGCGGGCCGTGTGAAGTTGATGAAAGAAATTTCAGGCGGTGGTGAACCACACCGTCGTGTCCGCCGGTACCTTCGTCTCACCCTCCGCCTCGGTCACCTCACCGCTGGTGAGCAGGACGCGGCCGTAGGCGGGGGTCGTCACCGACTCACCGCCGGTGTTCGCGACGCACACGAACTCCCCGCGCCGGAAGGCCAGTACGCCCTCCGGGGCGCGCAGCCACTCCACCGCGTCGCCCGCACCGAGGTCGGGGTGGGCTCGGCGGGCGGCGAGGGCGGCGCGGTACAGCTCCAGCGTCGACCCCGGCACACCCGTCTGCGCGGCCACGCTCAGCTCGCCCCAGCCCTCCGGCTGCGGCAGCCAACTCCCGGCGCCACCGAAGCCGTACGACGATCCGTCCCGCGTCCACGGGATCGGCACCCGGCATCCGTCGCGGAAGCCGTCCTGGCCGTCGCCGCGGAAGTACGCGGGGTCCTGGCGGACCTCGTCCGGGAGGTCGACGACGTCCGGGAGGCCGAGTTCCTCGCCCTGGTAGACGTACGCCGATCCGGGCAACGCCAGCATGAGCAGGGTGGCCGCCCGCGCCCGCCTGAGCCCCAGCTCGCGGTCGCCGGCCAGGCGGATCTGGGTGCCGAGGCCGGGCTCGTTGGCGAAGCGGGTGGCGTGGCGGGTGACGTCGTGGTTGGAGAGGACCCAGGTGGCCGGGGCACCCACCGGGCGCATCGCCTCCAGCGTGCGGTCGACGACCTTGCGCAGCTCCTCCGCGTCCCAGTCCGTCGCCAGGTACTGGAAGTTGAAGGCCTGGTGGAGTTCGTCGGAGCGGACGTAGTTGGCGGTCCGCTCGACCGTCGGGGTCCATGCCTCGGCGACGAAGATGCGCTCGCCCGTCTCCCGCGACCGCCCTTCTGCGGAAGGCCCTTCGGGCCCCTTTCCCTCTCCAGAGTACTCGTCGAGGATCGTGCGCCACTGGCGGTAGATCTCGTGCACGCCGTCCTGGTCGAAGAACGGCATGACATCGTTGCCCAGCAGCTTGAGTTGGTCGTGGGAACCGAGGTCCGGGAGACCCTCCGCCTTCACCAGCCCGTGGGCCACGTCGATACGGAAGCCGTCGACGCCCATGTCCAGCCAGAAGCGGAGGATCGAGCGGAACTCGTCGCCGACGGCCGGGTGGTCCCAGTTGAAGTCGGGCTGCTCGGGGGCGAAGAGGTGCAGGTACCACTCTCCGTCGTCGACACGTGTCCACGCGGGGCCACCGAAGATCGACTCCCAGTCGTTGGGCGGGAGTTCGCCGTGCTCGCCCTTGCCGGGGCGGAAGTGGTAGCGGTCGCGGAGGGGCGAGCCGGGGCCCTCGCGCAGGGCGCGCTTGAACCACTCGTGCTGGTCGGAGGAGTGGTTGGGGACCAGGTCGACGATGATCCTGAGGCCCAGCTCACGGGCGTCCCGGATCAGCGCGTCCGCGTCCAGAAGGTTGCCGAACATCGGGTCCACGGCCCGGTAGTCGGCCACGTCGTAGCCGGCGTCGGCCTGCGGGGAGGCGTAGAAGGGGCTGAGCCACACGGCGTCCACGCCGAGGTCGCGCAGATACGGGAGTCGGGAGCGGATTCCTTCCAGATCGCCCATGCCGTCGCCGTTGCTGTCGGCGAAGCTGCGCGGATAGACCTGGTAGATCACCGCGTCCCGCCACCAGTCGCTGCGCTTGGCTTTGGCGGAGTTCGGTGCCGGGGCGACGGCGGAGTGCTGCTGGCTCATGGCGTCCTTGGTGCGGTGGGGGTCCCCCCGCTCGAGCGAATTCGAGAGTGGGGAAGGGGTCATGGGGTCAGATGTGCATACAACGGTGATGACGAGACGGCCGCGGTGAGAGCGGGGTCGGATGAACACCGCGGCCGCCTCGGGTTTCGGGTGCGGCGCCGTCGGGGCTGGTCGCGCGGTTCCCCGCGCCCCGTTGGGGCGCTGGTGAACCGGCGTTCTAGCCCTTCGTGCCACCCGCGGTGAGACCGGTCACCAGGTTCTTCTGCACGAGGTAGAAGAACGCCGAGACCGGTATCGCGATCAGCACCGCGGTCGCGGCCATCAGGTTGCGCTGGGCGTCGTGTTCGCTGACGAAGGTCTGCAGACCGACCGCGAACGTGTACTTCGTGTCGGACAGCATGAACGTCGACGCGAACGCGACCTCGCCGAAGGCCGTGAGGAAGCTGTAGAAGGCGGCGACCGCCAGGCCCGGCTTGGCGAGCGGCAGGATCAGTCGCGCGAACGTGCCGAAGGGGGTCAGCCCGTCGACGCGCCCGGCCTCGTCGATCTCGAACGGGATGGTGTCGAAGTAGCCCTTGAGCAGCCAGGCGCAGTACGGCACCGCGGTCGAGCAGTAGACCAGGATGAGACCAGGGTAGCTGTCGATGAGCTGCAGGTCCGACAGGATCTGGTACATCGGCACCATGAGTACGGCCACCGGGAACATCTGCGTGACCAGCAGCACCCACATGAACTTCCGGTAGCCCGGGAAGCGCATACGGGAGACCGCGTAGCCGGTGGTGGCCGCGATCAGGACGCCGATGACCGTCGTACCCAGCGAGACGATCAGCGAGCTCTTCAGCCAGTCGAAGAACTCCGTGTGCTGAAGCACGAACGAGTAGTTGGAGAACGACATCTTGGACCAGATGCCACCCGGGTGGAGGTAGTCGTCCTTGTCCGGGCCGAGGGACAGATAGATCAGCCAGGCCACCGGGAAGAACGCGATCAGGCTCGCGACGATCAGGATGCCGTGCGAGGTGAAGGTCGCGAGGGGGCCGCTCTCGCCACGCCGGCGGACCGGGCGGAGCCGCGAGGCAGCGAGGACTTGCGGGGTCACCGGGCGGTCGGACTTGATCTCGGGGGGCGTTGCGGTGCTCATGGTGACTCCTGCCTCAGATCGCGAGCTGCTGGTCATTGCGGTTCAGCCAGCGGCGGTAGAAGGAGGTGAAGACGATCAGGATGGCCAGCAGCAGGATGCCGTAGGCGGCCGACTGCGCGAAATCGCGCGGCTGCTGTCCGAAGCCCAGGTAGTAGGCCCAGGTCACGAGGATCTGGGCGTCGGGGGCGGTGTTGCCGAACAGCAGGAAGATGACGGCGAACTGGTTGAAGGTCCAGATGATGCCGAGGAGCACGACGGTGGAACTGACCGATCGCAGGCCGGGCAGGGTGACGTAGCGGAACCGCTGCCAGGCGGTGGCGCCGTCCATCTCGGCGGCCTCGTACAGCGAGGCGTCGATGGACTGGAGTCCGCCGAGGAGCGAGACCATCATGAACGGCACACCGCACCAGGTGTTGACCATGATGGCGGCGAACCGCTGCCAGAAGGTGCTCTCCAGCCAGTCCGGCTGCGGCAGATGGAGCGCGTCGAGGGCGATGTTGATGATGCCGCCGTCGGCGAGCATGAACCGCCAGCCGAAGACGGTGACGAAGGTCGGTACGGCCCAGGGCAGGATGAGGATCAGCCGGTAGAAGGTCCGTCCGCGCAGCTTCTGGTTGAGCAGGAGCGCGAGGCCGAGTCCGATCGTGTAGTGCAGGGCGACACAGAGCGCCGTCCAGACGATCGTCCAGATGAAGTGGGACCAGAAGCGGCCGTAGGACGTCGGGCCGAACAGGATGTCCTTGTAGTTGTCGAGCCCGATGAACTTGTAGGTGGCGTCGATGTGGTTGACGCCGATCGTGCGCGCGGTGTTGAGGCTGTTGGCGTCGGTGAGGGTGAGGTAGAGGCCGTACACCAGGGGGTAGAGCACGAGGACACCGAGGACGATCGCGACCGGGGCGATCATCGCGTACGCGTACCAGTGCTTCTGGTAGCTGTGCTTCAGGCGTTGGCCCAGCCCGGGCCGCGGCGCGCGGTCACCGTGGCGTTTGCCGGTGGCGCGGTCGATGGCGACTGTCATGTTCGACACCTTCTGGAAGTTCTACGGCACTGAGAAGAGGCTGGGCACAGGCCGGTGGCCGTCGGACCGCTCCCCCCATGGATGTGGGCGGTCCGACGGCCACTCGGGGCTTACTTGCTGAAGTCCGGCAACAGCTTGGCCATGGCGAGTTCAGCGTTGCTCAGTCCCTTGTCGAGGGACTCCTTGCCGCCGGCGATGGCGGTCAGCTCGGTGTCCAGCGGGGTCCACAGGGAGCTGTACTCGGGCAGCGCCGGGCGCGGCTGGGCGGCGGGCAGGACCGCCTGGAAGCCGGCGATGCCCGGGTCGGCCTTGACCTCGGCGGTGTAGGCGTCCGCGCGGGTGGGCAGCGTGGAGTTCTTCAGCGCGATCTCCGTCTGGGACTTGGCGGAGGTCATGAAGTTGACGAACGTGAGAGCCGCCTTCTGGTGGGCGGAGTCCGAGCCCGCGTAGACGGCCAGGTTGTGGCCGCCGGTCGGGGCGCCCGCCTTGCCGGTGGAGCCGGCCGGGATGGTGGCGATGCCGAGGTTGGACTTGTCCTTGAACGCCGAGCCCTTGTAGAAGTTCGTGATCTCCCAGGGGCCCTGGATGATCGCGCCGACCTGGCCGTTGACGAACGCGTCCTGGATGTGGGCGTAGGCGTCGGCCGTGGTGTCGGCCTTGTGCAGGCCCTGGCCCTTGAACATGCTCAGCCAGGTGCCGTACGCCTTCTTCGCGGCGGCCGAGTTCACGGTGATCTTCTTGGCGGAGGCGTCGACGGTGTCGGTGCCCTCGCCGTAGAGGAAGGTCTGCGCGTAGTAGGACTGGGTGGAGCCCCAGTAGCCGTAGACGTGCTCCTTGGCGTCGATCTGGAAGGCGTCGGCCTTGAGCTCGTCCCAGGTCTTGGGGGGCGTGGTGAAGCCGGCCTTCTTGAAGATCGCCTTGTTGTAGACGAGCGCGAGGGTGTCGGTGACCAGCGGCACGCCGTACGTCTTGCCGTCGTACTGGGCCTGGGTGATCAGGCTGGACTGGAACTTGTCCTTGTCGGCGAGGGCCTCGGTGCCGTCCAGCGGCAGGAAGTAGCCCTTCTTGGCGAAGGCGGGAGTCCAGCCGACCTCGGAGCGCAGCACGTCCGGGGCGCCCTTGGAGCCGGCGGCGGTGTCGAACTTGTTCTGCGCCTGGTCGAAGGGGACGTTGACGTACTTGACCTTGATGTTCTTGTTGGCGGCCTCGAACTCCTTGACCAGGGCCTTGTACGTCGGCGCCTCATTGGTGGCGTTGGAGGTGTCCCACCAGGTGATGGTGACCGGACCGTCGGCCTTGTCGCCGCTGTCACTTCCGCCGCAGGCCGTCGCCGCGAGGGCGAGGGACGCCACCAGCGCGGTGGCCGCTATGCCACGCCGCATGAGTTCTCCTTGAGGGTTAAGCCCGTGTGGGTGGGCCCTGTCGTCATATGCCCGTCGTCCGCCCGGAGGGCGGGCCTCGCGCCAGGCGTCGCGTGGCGGACGGGAATATGACGACAGGGCCCGCGGGAGCGGCCCCGTCCGCCGCTCCTGCCATCGTGCCGACTGCGCCGTTGCCGCCGCCGGGCGACGCCGAAAGTAACAGCCATGTAAGCGGCTCCGAAAGACCTTGCAGCAAAAAATTGCAAGAAGGTGCGAGAGTTACCCGGCCGTGACCTGACCTCGATGACCTCGGAACCGCGTATTGCAGCCGCTGAGCGGGCAGAGGCACTCTTGTGCAAGACTCTGCAAGCTCTTGCCACCGGTGGCATCGATCAGCAGCCGATCAGAACACGAGGGACCCGCGATGACGCAGCAACCCGCACGGGGCCGTGCAACCGCTCGTGCCCGGCGTCCGATTGGTGTGCAAAGTGACACTCGACCGGTACAGTCCACCCCTGTGACCACACGGCTTGCCGACATCGCTGCCCAGGCGGGGGTGAGCGAAGCGACCGTCAGCCGCGTCCTCAACGGGAAGCCGGGCGTCGCCGCCACCACCCGCCAGTCCGTGCTGGCCGCGCTGGACGTGCTCGGCTACGAGCGCCCCGTCCGGTTGCGGCAACGCAGCGAGGGCCTGGTGGGCCTGATAACCCCGGAGCTGGAGAACCCGATATTCCCGGCGCTGGCCCAGGTGATCGGCCAGGCACTCACCAGGCAGGGCTACACCCCCGTGCTCGCCACCCAGACCCCGGGCGGCTCGACGGAGGACGAGCTCACCGAGATGCTCGTCGACCGCGGGGTCGCCGGGATCATCTACGTCTCCGGACTGCACGCCGACACCACGGCCGACATGGAGCGCTACGAGCGCCTGCGCGCGCAGGGCGTGCCGTACGTGCTGGTGGACGGCTTCTCGCCGAAGGTGCAGGCGCCGTTCATCTCACCGGACGACCGCGCGGCGATGACGCTGGCGGTGACCCACCTGGCGTCTCTCGGTCATAAGAGGATCGGTCTGGCCCTGGGCCCGAAACGGTTCGTCCCCGTCCAGCGGAAGATCGAGGGTTTCGTACGGGCGATGCAGGACCAGCTCGGTCTGCCCGCGGAGACGATCGAGTCGGACCTCGTCCAGCACTCGCTCTACACCCTGGAGGGCGGCCAGGCCGCCGCCACCGCGCTGATCGGCCGTGACTGTACGGCGGTTGTGTGCGCGAGCGACATGATGGCGCTCGGTGCGATACGGGCGGCACGGCAGCGCGGCCTGGACGTGCCGAAGGACATCTCGGTGGTCGGCTTCGACGACTCGCCTCTCATCGCCTTCACCGATCCGCCGCTGACGACGATCCGCAAGCCGGTGCCGGCCATGGGGCAGGCCGCGGTGCGCACGTTGCTGGAGGAGATCGGTGGGACACCGGCACCCCACAGTGAGTTCGTGTTCATGCCGGAGCTGGTGGTGCGGGGGTCGACCGCTTCGGCGCCTGGGGAACGGCATCGGCCGTAAGTCCTCCGCAGGGCGGAGAATCCGCGATTTCGTGCAGTGCCTCGGGAGTAGGCGCGGGGGTTCGTCTGTTGTAGAAAGTGCGACCTGAACCCGACCGGGGGATGATCGGTGGCGGAAGGCATTTCTGGCAAACTCTGTGCCTATGGGTGACACGACCGTGACCAGTCTGGAAGACCGCGAGCAGGCGGCCGTTCCGGACCCGAGGACGGCCTCGGAACGCCCTGGATTCCTCCGGCGACTGCGCACTCCGCGCCGGCCCCGCCTGTGGTTCGAGATCCTCCTCATCGCGGTCAGTTACTGGACGTACTCGGTCATCCGCAACGCGGTTCCGGAACAGCGCGGCAAGGCGCTGCGCAACGCCGACTGGATCTGGAGTGCCGAGCACCATCTGGGCATCGCCGTGGAGCAGTCGGTCAACCACGGGATCAACTCGGCGACTTGGCTGATCGTCGGGATGAACTACTACTACGCGACGCTGCACTTCATCGTGACGCTGAGTGTGCTGGTGTGGCTGTACCGCAGTCACCCGGGCCGCTACGCGGCGACGCGGCTGGTGCTGTTCGCGACGACGGGCGTGGCCCTGGTCGGTTACTACCTGTACCCGCTCGCCCCGCCCCGCCTGATGAACGGCAGCCACTTCATCGACACGGTCACGGTCCACCGGACCTGGGGTTCGATGGCCTCCGGCGACCTCAAGCACGTGTCCAACCAGTACGCCGCGATGCCGTCCATGCACATCGGCTGGTCCCTGTGGTGCGGACTGACCATCTTCGCCCTGGCCAAGGTGCCGTGGGTGCGGGTGCTGGGGCTCCTCTACCCGGCGGCCACCCTGATCGTCATCGTGGCAACGGCCAACCACTTCTGGCTGGACGCGGTGGGCGGCATGCTGTGCCTGGCGTTCGGGTTCGGGGTGGCGCGGGTTTGGTACGGACGCCTGCCGTACGCCTTGCCGAGGACGGTCCCGGCCGAGGGTACGGACGGGACGCCGTCGCCGACGAAGGTGTGGGTCAACAGGCCCGGTGCACCACATGCCCCCCGGTCACCGTCAGCCGTACCTGCGCCTGCGCCAACTCGTCCGCCGGAGCCTTCACCGGATCCAGGGCCAGGGCCGTGAGGTCGGCGCGGTGGCCGACGGCGATACGGCCCGCCCTGTCGGCCTCCCCCACCGCCCGCGCCGCATGGCTCGTACAGCCCTCCAACGCCTCCAGCCCTGTCAGCCCGCCCCGTCCCGACGCGGCGCCCCGCGGCGCCCGTGCCGTCGCCAGTACCGCCCGTACGTCGTAGTGGGCGATCGGCCAGTCCGAGCCGAGGGCGACCGTCGCGCCCGCGTCACGCAGGTCCCGCAGGCGCCAGGCGTGGGACGCGCGCTCGGTTCCCAGGCGGCGGCTCCACTCGTCGGTGCCGTCGGCCCGGGTGTACGCGGTGTGCGGGGGCTGCATCGACGCCGCCACCCCGAGTTCCGCGAACCGGGGCAGGAGGTCGTCCGGTGCCGTCTCGATGTGTTCCACCCGGTGCCGGCCCCGGGCGTCCGGCCCCAGCCCCGCCACCACGTCCAGTACATGCCGTACCGCCGCGTCCCCGATGGCATGGGTGGCCGTGCGGACGCCGGCCGTGTGCAGCTGACGTACGGCGGCCGCGTACGCCTCGGGATCCGGCCAGAAGGCGTCCGTGCCCTGCCCATGGCAGTCCGCGTGCTCCAGCCACGCCGTGCCGCCCTCCACGGTGCCGTCCATGAAGAACTTCACCCCGCCGACCACCCAGTGCCGGCCTTCTCGGCCCTGCGCCGCGACCAGTTCCGCCAGCCCCGCCGCGTCCACCCCCGGCATGCACCACGGCGCGAACCGCAGCCGCACCGGCAGCACCGTCTCCCGCGCCACCGACTCGACCAGCTCCACGTCCCCCGCGTCCATGGCATGCGCCCCGGTCAGCCCGGTCGCGGCCATCGCCGAGAGGAGCTCGACGAGGCGGGTGCGGCGGGCCTCGTACGACGGCCGTGGCAGCACCTGCGCCAACAGCTCCATCGCCGCGTGCTCGACGAGATGCCCCGTCGGCCGCCCCGCGCCGTCGCAGACCACCTCCGAGCGCTGGGCGAACCCGCGCGGCCCCGTCACGCCGGCGGCGGCCAGCGCCGCGCCCGTCGCGAGGGCGGAGTGGCCGTCGTAGAGGCGCAGGAAGGCGGGCGCGCCGGCGAGTACGTCCTCGACGAGCGCGCGGTCGATGGGGCGCCCCTCGAAGGCGTTGTGGTCGAGGCCGTACCCGATGACCCACCCGTCGGTGTGCTCGGCCCCGGCGAGGGCCGCCCGCAGCCCCGCCAGGTCCGTCACCCCCGACAGATCCACCCCGGTCGCCATGTCCAGCCCCCACACGGGGTGACTGTGCGCGTCCACGAGCCCCGGCACGAGGTGCGCGCCCGCCAGGGCCACGACCTCCGTGCCCGGCCCGCGCCACTCGCGTACGTCCGCCTCGTCGCCGACCGCCGCGATCACCCCGTCGCGCACGGCGACGGCGGTGGCGTAGGGGCGTTCGGGGTCGAGGGTGCGGACCTCGGCGCCGGTGAGGATCAGGTCGGGCGTGGGCATGACTCCACTGACTCCCTTGCTCGGTATGGCTATTCGGCGGGCTCGGCGGCGAACTCGGCGTACACCCGGGGCCGTACACGGCGCAGCCACCAGGCCAGGACCAGGCCCAGGACGAAGACCGCGGGCGCGATGACGATCAGGACGGTGTTGATGGTCGTGGAGGCTCCCGTGAACAGGTCGATGTGGGTGATGACCAGCCCTATCGCCGTCGCGAGCAGCACGGCGGCCGCGATCGGCGCCACGACGGTGCGCAGGGTGCCCTCCTGGTGGCTCACCCTGCGGAAATAGCAGGGCACGGCGATCGCGGCAAGGAGCTGGAGGGCGAACAGGCCGATCATTCCCGGGGTGTTGACCCACAGGAGCAGCTGTTGGTACGGGTCGGCACCGGCCGCCCAGAAGGCGAGGACGACGAGCGCGCCGAGGGCCGTCTGGGCGATTCCGGCGACGTACGGGGAGCGGTGGCGGGGGTGGATGCGGCCCAGCGACTTCGGCAGGACCCCCTCCTCGGCGAGCGCCAGGGCATACCGGTTGATCGCGTTGTGGAAGGCGAGGAGGGAGGCGAGGACGCTGGTGACGATGAAGAGGTGCATCAGGTCGGCCGCCCAGCCGCCGACGTAGGTGGTGATGGCGGAGAAGAAGAGGCCGCCGGGGTCCTTGGCCGCGGCCGCGATGACTCCGCTGTTGCCGAAGGCCTGGATGACGATCCAGACGATGAAGGCGTAGAAGAGGCCGAGGAATCCGATCGCCACGTAGGTCGCGCGGGGCACGGTGCGTTCCGGGTCCCGGGCCTCCCTCCGGTAGATCACGGTCGACTCGAAGCCGGTGAACGCGGCGAAGGCGAAGGCCAGGACGACGGCCGTACCGGAGACGAGGACATGCCCGGGTGCGAAGGAGGCAGCGGACAGCCCGTGCGCGCCGCCCTTGACCAGCACCCCGCCCGCGAGCAGCACCAGGATGCCGGTCTCGGCGACCAGCAGGACGCCCAGCACCTTGGCGCCGAAGTCGATCGAGCGGAAACCGCCGTAGCCGATGACGAGGAGGCCGGCGAGGGAGATCGGCAGCCAGGGGACGTCGGTGGCGAAGACGGCGTGCA
The DNA here is from genome assembly GCF_053596855.1 of Streptomyces sp. NPDC001617. Lineage (NCBI taxonomy): Bacteria > Bacillati > Actinomycetota > Actinomycetes > Kitasatosporales > Streptomycetaceae > Streptomyces > Streptomyces sp. NPDC001617. The sequence continues at coordinate 39,449 of NZ_JBSFHA010000043.1, read as the reverse complement.
GGGTGTCCTTGACGGCGGAGGCGAGGAGGCCGTAGACGCCGATCTCCATGCCGTTGTAGCCGATGAGGGCGAGGAGCGCGGCGCCGATGCCGACGGGGCGGCCGAGGCCGCGGGTGATGTACGCGTAGAAGGCCCCGCCGCTCTTGACGTGCCGGCTCATGGTCGTGAAGCCGATGGCGAAGACCGCGAGGGTGATGCCGGCGATGAGGTAGCCGGCGGGGGCGCCGATGCCGCCGAGCAGGATCGCGAGCGGGGCGACGCCGGCCATGACGGTGAGCGGGGCGGCGGCGGACACCACGAAGAACGCGATGTCGGCGGTGCCGAGGGAGCCGGAGCGGAGGGTCGCGGTGCCGGGCGGCGTGCTCTCCTCGGAGGCATCGGGAGTGGTGACGGACATGGGCGAAGCCCTTCGAGCGCTGCGGACGGGGAGGGTTCCGGGCGTGCGGGATGGCCGGCGTTCCCGGAGTACGCGGTGGCGTCCGGGCCCATAAACCTAAAGGCTTTCGGTTTCGGCAATGTAGCCTCACCTCGGGGCGTCCGGGAAGCCCTGTCTCACACCTCCAGGGGAGAACACACGCATGGGACGGCCGCGCACACCGCTCCTCGACCGTGAGCGCATCACGGCGACGGCACTGCAACTCGTCGACGAGCAGGGCGACTTCAGCGTGCCGCAGATCGCGAGGAGGCTGGGCGCCCAGACCGGTTCGGTGTATCACCATGTGGACGGCCGGGACGGCATCGTGGAACTCCTGCGGGAGCGGGTGGCCGAGGCGATCGACCCCGGCACGCTGGACCTCACCCCCTGGGACACGGCCCTGGAGGCCTGGGCCCGCTCCTACCGCGCCGCCTTCGCCGCCCACCCGAAGGCGATCCCGCTCCTGATGACGTCACCCGTACGAGCGCCCCGGGTCCTGGAGCAGTACGAGCGCGCGGTGACCCTGCTGCTGGACGCGGGCTTCGCGGCGGGAGAGGTGATGCCGCTGATCGTCGCCCTGGAGAACCTGGTGCTGGGCTCGGCGCTGGACCTGGCGGCCCCGGAGACGATGTGGGAGCTGACGGAGGAGACACCCACTCCGAGGTTGGCGGAGGCGCTGGCGGCGGTGGGAGAGGGGCGGGCGGACAGGGCGTTCGAGGTGGGGTTGGCGGGGTTCATGAATCATGCGCGGTCACTGCGTCTTCCCTACGCCCCGTAGAACAGCGTCTCCACCACCGCCCGAGCCCTCCTCGCCGTCCGCCGGTAGGCATCGAGCATGTCCCCCACATGCCCGTCCCCGTACCCCAAGTACCGGCCCACAGCGGCCAGTTCACGCCCGTCCGACGGAAACGTGTCCCCCGCCCTGCCCCGCACCAGCATCACCGCGTTCCGCACCCGCGTCGCCAGCACCCACGCCTCGTCCAGGATCTCCGCGTCCTCCCCGGAGATCAGCTCGGCCGCGCACGCCGCCGCCAGCGCCTCCCGCGTCCGCGTGGTCCGCAGCCCCGGCTCGACCCATCCGTGCCGCATTTGCAGCAGCTGCACGGTCCACTCCACGTCGGACAGCCCGCCCGGCCCCAGCTTGGTGTGCAGCTTGGGGTCGGCGCCGCGCGGCAGCCGCTCCGACTCCATCCGGGCCTTCAGCCGCCGGATCTCGCGTACGGCGTCGTCGCCCAGCCCCTCCGCCGGGTACCGCAGCGGGTCGATCAGCTCGATGAAGGCACGCCCCAACTCCTCGTCCCCGGCGACCGGTTCGGCCCGCAGCAGCGCCTGCGACTCCCAGACCAGCGACCACCGGCGGTAGTACGCCTCGTAGGACTTCAGTGTCCGGACGAGCGGCCCCGACTTGCCCTCGGGCCGAAGGTCGGCGTCGATCAGCAGCGGCGGGTCCGCGCTCGGCATCTGGAGCAGTCGCCGCATCTCGGAGACGACTTTGCCCGCTGCCTCGGAGGCCTCCTGCTCACTCACGCCCTCCCGCGGCTCGTGCACGAAGACGACGTCCGCGTCGGAGCCGTAGCCCAGCTCGTGCCCGCCGAAGCGACCCATGCCGATGACCGCGAACCGGGTCGGCAGTTCGTCCCCCCAGCCGTCCTGCACCACCGCCCGCAGCGTCCCGGCCAGCGTCGCCGCCGTCAGGTCGGACACCGCACCCCCGACCCGGTCCACCAGCGCACCCTGATCGGCCTCGGCGGGCTGCGTCTCGGTGCCGTAGGAACCGACGATGTCCGCGGCGGCCGTACGGAACAGCTCCCGTCGCCGCACCCCACGCGCCGCGGTCACGGCCTGCACCACACCCTCCGCGCGCCCCACCGCCGCGAGGATCTCCGGCTCGAACTGCTCGCGCCCGCGCGGCTCCAGCCCTCCCCCGTCCCCGTCGCCGAGCAGCGCCACCGCTTCCGGCGCGCGCATCAGCAGATCCGGAGCGAGCCGCCCGGCGGACAGCACGCGCGCGAGGTTCTCGGCCGCGGCGCCCTCGTCCCGCAGCAGCCGTAGATACCAGGGCGTCTTGCCCAACGCGTCCGACACCTTGCGGAAGTTGAGCAGCCCCGCGTCCGGGTCCGCGGAGTCGGCGAACCAACCCAGCAGCACCGGCAGGAGAGTTCGCTGGATCGCGGCCTTGCGGGTGACCCCGGAGGCGAGGGCCTCCAGGTGGCGGAGGGCCGCGGCCGGATCGCCGTATCCCAGCGCGACCAGCCGCTCCCGGGCCGCCTCCGGGCTCAACCGGGCCTCGCCGGGCGCCAGTTGGGCGACCGCGTCGAGCAGCGGCCGGTAGAACAGCTTCTCGTGCAGACGGCGTACGACGGCCGCGTGCCGCCGCCATTCGCGGTTCAGCTCGGCGACCGGGTCGGCGCGCAGCCCGAGCGAGCGCCCGATGCGCCGCTGGTCGGCCTCGTCCTCGGGGACGAGATGCGTGCGCCGCAGCCGGTAGAGCTGGATCCGGTGCTCCATGGACCGCAGGAAGCGGTACGCGTCGTCGAGCTGCACGGCGTCGGCGCGGCCGACGTAGCCGCCGGCGGCCAGCGCCTGCAGCGCGTCGAGCGTCGTCCCGCTGCGCAACGACACATCCGCCCGCCCGTGCACCAACTGCAGCAGCTGTACGGCGAATTCGACGTCCCGCAGACCACCGGGGCCGAGCTTCAGCTCGCGGTCGACCTCGGCGGCGGGGATGTTCTCGACGACCCGGCGGCGCATCTTCTGCACGTCGACGACGAAGTTCTCCCGCTCGGCGGCCTTCCAGACGAGGGGTTCGAGGGCGGTGACGTACTCCTCGCCGAGCTCGATGTCGCCGGCCACCGGGCGGGCCTTGAGCAGCGCCTGGAACTCCCAGGTCTTGGCCCAGCGCTGGTAGTACGCGAGATGGCTGGAGAGGGTGCGGACCAGCGGGCCGTTGCGGCCCTCGGGGCGGAGGTTGGCGTCGACCGGCCAGATCGAGCCCTCGACGGTCGTCTCGGAGCAGACCCTCATCATGTGCGAGGCGAGCTTGGTGGCGGAGCGCAGGGCCTTGCCCTCGTCGGCACCCTCCGTCGCCTCGCCGACGAAGATGACGTCCACGTCGGAGACGTAGTTGAGCTCATGTCCGCCGCACTTGCCCATCGCGATCACCGCGAGCCGGCAGGCGGCCGCGTCGTCGGGCGCGGCGGCGCGGGCGATGGCGAGGGCGGCGCGCAGGGTCGCGGTGGCGAGGTCGGCGAGCTCGGCGGCGGTCTCGGCGACGTCGGTGGTACCGCAGACGTCACGGGCGGCGATGGACAGCAGGCAGTGGCGGTAGGCGACGCGCAACGACACCGGGTCGGTCGCCTCGGCCAGGCCCCGCTCGAACTCCTCCACCCCGGGGTGCAGGTCCCGGGGCTCGTACATGACGAGTGCCTCCCAGTCCCGCGGATGCCGGGCCAGGTGGTCGGCGAGCGCTACGGAGGCCCCGAGTACTCCGAGCAGACGGTCCCGCAGCGGCTTGGCCGCTATCAACGTGTCGAGCAGCTCACGCCGGGCCGTGGGACCGGGCTGTGCTTCGAGGAGTCGTACGAGACCCAGCAGCGCCTGGTCCGGGTCGGCGGTCGCGCCCAGGGCTTCCAACAGCACCGGGTCGTTGCGCACGGGCATCAGCTCGGCGCTGTCCAGGAGCCGCTCGGCGGCGGAGGGATCGGTGAAGCCGTGCCGCAGCAGCCGTGAGAAGGTGCTGCTCCTGCGCCCCGGCGCCGTCATCCTCGGCCTCCTGTCGGATCAAGGTCGTACTGGCCACGAGCCTAACCGGAGGGACTGGCACGAGCGCCTGGTCAGTCGGCGATGAGTTCTGTCGTCGCCGCGGGTCAGTCCTGTGAAAGGGACCCACAGGTGGGAGTGCCGCTCATGACGGACAGGAAACCGCAGACACGTCTGGATGCCCGCTACAGCGAGCCACGGGCCACCGCGACCGTCTGGTCCGAGGCCGAGCGGCGGCTCGCCGAGGCCGAGCTGTTCTGGATCTCCACGGTGCGGCCGGACGGGCGGCCGCATGTGACGCCGTTGCCGGCCGTGTGGGCGGACGGCGCGCTGCACTTCTGCACGGGGCCCGAGGAGCGCAAGGCACGGAACCTGGCGGACAATCCGCAGGTCGTGCTGACGACCGGCACCAACACCTGGAACAAGGGCTACGACCTGGTGCTGGAGGGCGAGGCGGTGCGGGTGGCGGACGAGGGGCGGCTGCGCGAGCCGGCGGCCGCGTGGGAGGCGAAGTACGGCAGCTTCTGGCACTTCGAGGTGCGGGACGGGGCGTTCCACCACGGCCCCGGACACGCCTTCGTCTTCTCTGTGGCGCCCCGGACCGTTTTCGGCTTCGGTAAAGGAGAGCCGTTCAGCCAGACGCGGTGGCGATTCACCTGACGTTCGCGTGACGCACGACGAAGGAGTCGTTCCATGGACATGAGCCTCGAAGTCATCCTGCTGCCGGTCTCCGACGTGGACCGGGCCAAGGAGTTCTACCGGGACAAGGTCGGCTTCCATGTCGACCTCGACGGTGAGGTGATGCCAGGGGTGCGGATCGTGCAGCTGACGCCGCCCGGGTCGGGGTGTTCGATCGCCCTCGTCGACGGGTTGCAGGTGCCGACGGGGACGCCGCAGCCGGGGACGTATCACGGCATGCAGCTGTGCGTGACCGACGCGAAGGCGGCGTACGACGAGCTGACCGGGCGGGGGCTGGAGGTCAGCGAGCCGCAGCAGTTCGCGCCGCAGGACGGTGCGACGTTCATGTACTTCAAGGACCCGGACGGGAACGGCTGGGCGATCCAGGAGTACCGGCGCCGGGCGACCGAGCCGCTGCACCAGGTGTTGGCCGAGGCCCACAACTGAATTCCGGTCAGTAGTTCATCCGATCTTCACCGTCCGGGTTGGGTGACGTGGGTCGGGGGCATCTTGGCGTGTGCATGCTCTGTCCGCACCGCCGCGCCCCCACCGTCCTTCCCCCCCTCCCGGAGGTTGATGTGTCCGGCAGCAGTACAGGCAGTAGTCCCGCTCGTTCGGCGTACCGCCGCAGCCGTACGGCCGTGGCGTCCACGCTCGCCTTCACGGCGGCGGCCGTCGGTCTGTGGACCGGCCTCGGCGGCTCCTCGTCCGCCGCGTCCGGTGTGCCGACCCCGGACCACGTGGTCGTCGTGGTCATGGAGAACCACGCGTACAGCCAGGTGATCGGCTCCTCCAGCGCCCCGTACATCAACTCGCTGAAGACCGGCGGCGCGGGCCTCACCCAGTCGTACGCCATCACCCACCCGAGCCAGCCCAACTACTACGCGCTGTTCTCGGGCTCCACCCAGGGCATCACCGACGACAGCTGCGTCACCCCGGGCTTCTCCTCGGCCGCCAACCTCGGCTCCGAGCTGATCGCCGCCGGGAAGACCTGGGCCAGCTACAACGAAACGCTGCCCAGCCAGGGCTCGACCACGTGCAGCAGCGGCAACTACGCGCAGAAGCACAACCCGTGGTTCGGCTTCAGCAACGTCCCGACGTCGAGCGCGAAGACCTTCGCCCAGTTCCCGACCGACTACTCGACGCTCCCCGACGTCTCCTTCGTCACCCCCAACCTGTGCAGCGACATGCACGACTGCTCGGTGTCGACCGGTGACACCTGGATCAAGAACAACCTCGGCGCGTACGCCACCTGGGCCAAGACCCACAACAGCCTCCTCGTCGTCACCTTCGACGAGGACAACCGGCTCGCCGGCAACCGCATCCCGACGGTCCTGTACGGGCAGCCGGTGACGGCGGGGTCGTCCAGCTCCACCACCTACAACCACTACGACCTCCTGCGCACCCTGGAGGACTCGCAGGGCCTGACCTCCCACGCGGGCAACGCGGCCTCCGCGTCCGACATCACGGGGATCTGGGCCTCCTGACATGTACGTAGCGGACAGCCGCGCGAGCGACCCCGTCGCGCCGGCGTCCGCGGAAGGCACCGCCCGGCGGGTCCTCGCCGGGCGGTACCGCACCGCGGTCGCCCCCACGGTCCTCGCGCTCGGCACGGTCAGCCTGATCACCGACGTCTCCTCGGAGATGGTGACGGCGGTCCTCCCCCTGTACCTGGTGACGGGCCTGGGCCTGTCCCCGCTGGGCTTCGGGCTCCTGGACGGCGTCTACAACGGCTTCTCGGCGCTCGTACGACTGGCGGGCGGCCACCTCGCCGACCGGGGCGGCGGCCGTCACAAGTGGGTGGCGGGGCTGGGGTACGGCGTCTCGGCGCTCTGCAAACCGCTGTTGTTGCTGGCCCACTCGCTCACCCCCATCGGCCTGGTCCTGGCCGCCGACCGCACCGGCAAGGGCCTGCGCACCGCCCCGCGCGACGCGCTGATCTCCCTGTCGTCCACGCCCGCGACCCGTGGCCGTGCCTTCGGCGTGCACCGCGCGATGGACACGGCGGGCGCGCTGCTCGGCCCGCTGGTGGCGTTCCTGATCCTGCGGGCGACGGTGGACGGGTACGACGCGGTGTTCACGGTGAGCTTCTGCGTGGCCGTGGTCGGTGTGCTGGTGCTGGTCCTGTTCGTGCCGGGTTCGTCGTCGGCACCGGCCGTCGAGAAGGCCGTGCGTCCGACGGTGCGCGCTGCGCTGGCACTGCTCCGCCGCCGCGACCTGCGCCGGATCACGGTCTGCGCCCTGCTGCTGGGCCTGGCGACCGTCAGCGACTCCTTCGTCTATCTGCTCCTGCAGCGCCGCCTCGGCGTCCCGGACCGCTGGTTCGCCCTGCTGCCGCTGGGCACGGCGGCGGCGTTCCTGCTTCTCGCGATCCCCCTGGGAAGACTGGCGGACCGGGTGGGCCGCCGGCGGATCTTCCTGGCCGGCCACGGCGCACTGCTCCTCGCCTACGCCCTCCTCCTCACCGCCTGGCACGGCCCCGCGCTCCCCTACGCCGTCCTCCTCCTGCACGGCGCCTTCTACGCGGCGACCGACGGTGTGCTGATGGCGGTGGCCTCGGACGGCGTGCCGGAGGAGCTCCGCTCCTCGGGCCTGGCCGTGGTCCAGACGGGACAGGCCCTGGCCCGCTTCGTCTGCTCGCTGGGCTTCGGTGCGGCGTGGTCGATGTGGGGCGACCGTACGGCGCTGCTCGCGTCGACGGCGGCGCTGGCGCTGTGCGCGGCGGTGTCGTCGGCCTTCCTCCGCCCTGCCGCCGCCCGGGAGGCGACCGTATGACCGTCCGCAACCGCGTCCTCGTCCTCCTCGCGGCCGTGCTCGCCCTCGCGGCGGTCGCCGTGGCGTCGATCCTGCACGCGTCGGCCCGTGCCGAACGCCGTGACCAGGCCCAGCCGGGCGGCCCCCGGGTGACCTCGGGGCGGGTCGCCCTCACCACCCCCGCCACCATGGTCTTCCGCAACATGGCATGGGGCCCGCACCGCGACGAACTCACGACGGTCCCGGCGTCGGACCCGTCGGGGCCACGGGTCGCCTCGGGCGTGAAATGCCTGCGTTTCTACGCCGCTTCGGGCACCGGCGTATGCCTGCAGGCGGTGCACGGCCCGGTCTCGGACACGTACCGGGCACTGATCCTCGACGCCCACCTTCATGTGACGGCCCGCTACGACGTCCCGGGCATCCCGTCCCGCGCCCGTGTCTCCCCCACCGGCCACTACGCGGCCTGGACGGCCTTCGTCGGCGGCGACTCCTACGCGGGCACGAACTTCTCGACCCGCGCGGCGATCGTGGACGTACGGACGGGCCGGCTGACGTCCTCCCTGGAGGCGTACCGCGTCATCAGGGACGGCCACACCTACCACGCGGCGGATGTCAACTTCTGGGGCGTGACGTTCGCGCCGGACGACCGGACCTTCTACGCGACGCTGGCGACGAAAGCGAAGACATACCTGGTCAGGGGCGACCTGCAGGCACGGACCGTGACCACGCTCCGCACGAACGTGGAATGCCCGTCCCTCTCCCCCGACGGCACCCGCATCGCCTTCAAGAAACGGGTGCCGGGCCTGCCGAAGGACGCACCGTGGCATCTGTACGTCCTCGACCTGCGGACGATGCGCGAGACCGCGCTGGCGGAGTCGCGGAGCGTGGACGACCAGGCGGTGTGGAAGGACGATCACACCCTGGTCTACGCCCTGCCGGGAGACTATGGAGCCGACCTGTACACGGTCCCGGCGGACGGCACGGGAACGCCGCGGCGCATCAGTACCGCGGCGGTGTCACCGGCGTACGTCGGTCCGTAGCCGCCCCGGGTGAATGTCCGGCCGTTCCCCGGGCGGTCGCGACTCGAAGGCGTCCACAGTGGGGAGGCACTTCTCATGCCTGTGATCTTCTTCGACATCGGGGCGACCCTCGCGGAACCCCGACAGCACCCCGACGGTTCCCTGACGCTCCGTCCCCTGCCGCGTGCCCTGGCCGTGCTCGACGACCTCGGCCGGCTGCGCGAGGGCATCATCTCCAACCCCGGGACCCACGAGGGTGACGCCGAACGGGCGGCGGCCGCGCTGCACGAGGCGTTCCCGGGCCGGTTCACCGACGAGGCCCTCGTGCACTGGGGCGCGAAGGACAGCCGCGCGATCTTCGACCGGGCCGTCGCGAGCGCCGGGGGAAGCGCCGACGACTGTGTCTTCGTGGGCGAGGACGCCCGCGAGCGCGCGTTCGCGCGGGAGGCGGGGATGCGTACGGCGGCGCACCCGGTATTCACCCGGGCCGCTACGGAGGACCGTCCCGTGCTCCGGGCACGGATCGAGTCGCCCGACGGCCCGGACGGTACGGAGCTGGATACGGCTGTGAACGCCACCGAGGCCGTCGTCGTGGAGGTCGTCTCCGAGCGGCTCGCGCTCGCCATGGTGACCGCGCGCGGCGCCGAGGCGCTGGAGCGGGCCGGGTTCATGGTGGATCCGCGGGGGCCGGTGGACACCACCCGCGACGATGTACCGGCTGCCCAGGGACCGGGCGGGGACGCCGAGCGGATCGCGGCCGAGAAGTTCGCCGACGACCTGCTGGCGCGCGGCGAGGCGGTGTTCGAGGGCGAGGAGCCGACGCCCCGTACGACACACGTCGTCAAACGCGAGGACGACGGCCGGCTGACCGCCCGTCGTCTGCACTTCCTCGGCTGACGCCGAGGTCCTTCCGGTGGGTCGCAGGACGGCGTGTCGTCGTAGAAGGTCTTGAGGTCTCGGCGCCCGGTCCGCGCTGTCGGGCTGCCCGTGCGGATTGCCGTTCCCCAGCTCGACCCCCAGCCCTTCCCCGCCGCCGTCGCGGAGTTGCCCGAAGCAGCCGGGCCCGAAGCCGCAGAACCAGCGACGGCCCCCAGAGCACACGGGGGCCGTCGGAGTCGACTCGGTACAGGGCGGCTGTGCCTACAGCACCGGCAGGTTCTTGCGCAGCTCGAACGCGGTCACCTCGGAGCGGTACTCCTCCCACTCCTGCCGCTTGTTGCGCAGGAAGAAATCGAAGACGTGCTCGCCCAGGGTCTCGGCGACCAGGTCGCTCCGCTCCATCAGGGTCAGGGCCTCGCCCAGGTTCTGGGGCAGCGGCTCGATGCCCATCGCGCGGCGCTCGGCGTCCGAGAGGGCCCAGACGTCGTCCTCGGCGCCCGGCGGGAGTTCGTAGCCCTCCTCGATACCCTTCAGGCCTGCGGCGAGCAACACCGCGTACGCCAGGTACGGGTTCGCGCCGGAGTCCAGGGAGCGGACCTCGACCCGCGCCGAGCCCGTCTTGCCGGGCTTGTACATCGGGACGCGGACCAGCGCGCTGCGGTTGTTGTGGCCCCAGCAGATGTACGAGGGGGCCTCGCCGCCGGCGCCGGCCGTGCGCTCCGAGCCGCCCCAGATGCGCTTGTAGGAGTTGACCCACTGGTTGGTCACCGCGGAGATCTCCGCCGCGTGCCGCAGCAGACCCGCGATGAAGGAGCGGCCGACCTTGGAGAGCTGGTACTCCGAGCCGGACTCGTAGAAGGCGTTGCGGTCGCCCTCGAAGAGAGAAAGGTGCGTGTGCATACCGGAGCCGGGGTGCTCGGAGAACGGCTTCGGCATGAAGGTCGCCTGCACGCCCTGCTCCAGCGCCACCTGCTTCATGACCAGGCGGAAGGTCATGATGTTGTCGGCCGTGGAGAGCGCGTCCGCGTAACGGAGGTCGATCTCCTGCTGGCCCGGGGCGCCCTCGTGGTGGGAGAACTCGACCGAGATACCCATCGACTCCAGCATGGTGATCGCCTGGCGGCGGAAGTCCATGCCGATGTTCTGCGGGGTGTGGTCGAAGTAGCCGGAGTTGTCGGCGGGCGTCGGGCGGCTGCCGTCCAGCGGGCGGTCCTTCAGCAGGAAGAACTCGATCTCCGGGTGGGTGTAGAAGGTGAAACCCAGGTCGGAGCCGCGGGTCAGGGCGCGCTTGAGCACGTAGCGCGGGTCGGCGAAGGACGGGGAGCCGTCCGGCATGAGGATGTCGCAGAACATGCGGGCGGTGCCGGGGGCCTCCGCGCGCCAGGGCAGGACCTGGAAGGTCGACGGGTCCGGCTTGGCGATCATGTCGGACTCGTAGACCCGGGCGAAGCCCTCGATGGCCGAGCCGTCGAAGCCGATGCCCTCGTCGAACGCCTGTTCAAGCTCGGCCGGGGCCACGGCGACGGACTTGAGGAAGCCCAGCACGTCCGTGAACCACAGGCGTACGAACCGGATGTCGCGCTCCTCCAACGTCCGGAGCACGAACTCCTGCTGCTTGTCCATCTTCCGCTTCCCCATCCTTGCTGGTCAGGCCGCCTGTCTCCCTGTCCCACAGGAGGCGGTCGGGCACCTGAGCATCACACCACAACAGCATTTCATGCGCGTTGCGGACCATGATCGGCCGTCCGACTCCGGTCTGAACGCCTCACCAACGGCAGGTGTACTGCTCACCGCCCATCTTGCCTGCTCGGACCGACATCCGTAATGGGAGGTCCGACAGAAGGACATACGGGACTCCATTCCGTCCGGCAGTCCTACTAGGATCAGCGGGCCCAGCAGTCCCTTTCCCCCCAGAAGGACACCCCGATGGCCTCCGGCAACAAGACCAGCAACGCGGCGCGCAAGGCGCGGATAGAAGAGATGCGGCGTGCCGAGCAGGCCCGTGAGCGGCGCAACCGGATCCTGGTGATCGCCGCAAGCGTGGTCGCCGTGGCCGCGCTGGTGGCCGGCGGTGTCTTCGTCGTGAAGTCGCAGGACGACAAGAAGGACGACACGGCGAGCGACTCGAAGAGCTCAGGTGACTCCGGTCACTGGTCCACGGGCAAGGACGGCGTGCGGACCTGGACGGGCAAGCTGTCCCGCACCCATGTCGAGGGCACCGTGAAGTACCCGATGCACCCCCCGGTCGGCGGCAACCACAACCCGGTCTGGCTCAACTGCAACGGCAACGTGTACACCAAGGCCGTCAAGGACGAGAACGCGGTGCACGCGCTGGAGCACGGGGCCGTGTGGGTGACGTACACGGACAAGGCGTCGAAGTCCGACGTGGACACGCTCGCGGCGAAGGTGAAGCAGACGCCGTACTCGCTGATGAGCCCGTACACGAACCAGACCTCGCCGATCGTGCTGTCGGCCTGGGGGCATCAGCTGGGCGTGAAGAGCGCCGCCGACCCGAAGGTGGCCAAGTTCTTCGAGACGTATGTGCAGGGCGACCAGACCCCCGAGCCGGGCGCCTCCTGCACCGGCGGGACGATGTGACGTGAAGAAGCACATCGGCTGGGTCGCCGGGGCCGCGGCGGCGGCGCTCGTCGCGGCCGGCGCGGTCACCTACGCGGTCGCGGAGGACGACGGCGGCTCCGGCACGAAGACGCCGACCGCCGACTCCGCGGACGCCGGGTTCGCCCGGGACATGGCGGTGCATCACCAGCAGGCCGTCGAGATGTCGTACATCGTGCGGGACCGTACGAAGAACGAAGAGGTACGGCGCCTTGCATACGACATCGCGCAGACGCAGGCCAACCAGCGCGGCATGCTGCTGGGTTGGCTGGACCTGTGGGGGCTTCCGAAGGTGTCGGCCGACCCGCCGATGACCTGGATGGGCATGGGTGACATGGCGTCCGGCAAGGACGGCGCGCTGATGCCGGGCATGGCGACCAACACCGAGCTGAAGAAGCTGGGGACCCTCAGCGGCAAGCAGGCCGAGGTCCTCTACCTCCAGCTCATGACGGACCATCACAAGGGCGGTATCCACATGGCCGAGGGCTGTGTCGCCAAGTGCACGGTCGGGGTGGAGAAGCGGCTCGCGCAGGGGATGGTCGACGCTCAGCAGTCTGAAATCCAACTGATGGCGGGGATGTTGAAGGAGCGGGGAGCGAAAGCGCGTTCTCAATAGGCCTCGTAACGCCGCCGTAAGAACGAAAGCCTCAAATCGCCCCACCTGACGGTTCCTTGGGTTTCTCTTGGTTTCCGGTTTCCCCTGGCATGAACGGTTCATCGCAAGAGTGGCCACCATCGCTTGATCCAGTGCCCGCGCCTCCGCCGCGGAGCGGGTTGTCTACGCGGATCACGACGACGACCGACCACACATGCGAAGAACCGCATCGCAGGGGGTTCTATGAGATCCAACCGCGCCAGACTGCGTGCCACGAGCATGGCGGCAACTCTGCCCATGCTCGCCGGCGCGCTGGCGCTCGGCATACCCGCGGCGCACGCCGCGGACAACCCGGGCCGGGACGCCCTCACGGGCACCAAGCCCGCGTGGGCCACGGCCAAGGCGGACAAGGGCGACGCCTCGAACGGCGCCCAGGTCAAGCTCCGGGTCTACCTCGCCGGCAAGGACGCCGACGGCCTCGCCCGCTACGCGAAGGCCGTGTCCGACCCGAGCTCACCGGCATACGGCAAGTACCTGAGCGCCAAGCAGGCAGCGGCCCGCTACGGCGCGACCAAGGCCCAGGTGGCCGCGGTCAAGTCGTGGCTGAAGTCCAACGGACTGAAGGTCACCGGTGTCACGCAGCACTACGTCTCCGTCACCGGTGACGTGGCCGCCGCCGAGAAGGCGTTCGGCACCCAGCTGCACAACTACACCAAGGGCTCGAAGACCTACCGGGCGCCGTCGAAGACGGCCTCGGCCCCGGACAGCCTCAAGGGCGCCGTCCTGACCGTCACCGGCCTGGACAACGCGCCCCACAAGGCGAGCCACGACGACACGCTCCCGCCGCCGGAGACCGTGTTCCGCAACTCCGGGCCGTTCTCCTCGTACTACGGCTCGAACATCGCGAGCACGCTGCCGGACGCGTACGGCACGAAGATCCCGTACGCCGTCCAGGGCTACACCGGCAAGCAGCTGCGCGCGGCCTACGGTGCGGGCACGTACACCGGCAAGGGCGTCCGGGTCGCCATCACGGACGCGTACGCCTCGCCGTACATCGCCTTCGACGCACAGACGTACGCGTCGAAGCACGGTGACGCGGCCTGGAAGACCAGCCAGCTGCACCAGGTGCTGCCGAAGAAGTACACGAACACCACGGACTGCTCCGCCGCCGGCTGGTACGGCGAGGAGACCCTGGACGTCGAGGCCGTGCACGCGGTCGCGCCGTCCGCGGACGTGACGTACGTGGGCGCCGCGTCCTGCATGGACGACGACCTGCTGGACTCGCTCAGCAAGGTGGTCGACAACCACCTCGCCGACATCGTGTCCAACTCGTGGGGCGACATCGAGGCCAACCAGACCCCGGACCTCGCCGCCGCCTACGACCAGGTCTTCCAGTTCGGCGCGGTCGAGGGCATCGGCTTCTACTTCTCCTCCGGTGACAACGGCGACGAGGTCGCCAACACCGGTACGAAGCAGGTCGACACCCCGGCCAACTCGGCCTGGGTGACGGCGGTCGGCGGTACCTCGCTGGCGGTCGGCAAGAGCGACACGTACCAGTGGGAGACCGGCTGGGGCACCAAGAAGGCTCTGCTGTCCGCGGACGGCAAGAGCTGGACCAACTTCCCCGGCGCGTTCACCTCGGGTGCAGGCGGCGGCACCAGCAAGACGGTCGCCGAGCCCTACTACCAGAAGGGTGTCGTCCCGAACGCGCTCGCCACGGCCAACAGCGCCACCGGCAACCGCGTCGTTCCGGACATCTCGGCGATCGCCGACCCGAACACCGGCTTCAAGGTCGGCCAGACGCAGACCCTGCCGGACGGGACGCTGGGCTACGACGAGTACCGCATCGGTGGCACCTCGCTCGCCGCTCCGGTGATCGCGGCCGTCCAGGCCCTGGCCCAGGAGGCCCGGGGCGGCAAGGCCATCGGCTTCGCCAACCCGGAGATCTACGCCCGGTACGGCAAGGGCGTGTACCACGACGTCACGGACAAGCCCACGGGCAAGGACCTGGCGGTGGCACGCGTCGACTTCGCCAACGGCTACGACGCCACCGGCGGTCTGCTCACCTCGGTGCGCAGCCTCGGCAAGGACAGCTCGCTGTCCGCGGTGAAGGGCTACGACGACGTCACCGGCGTGGGCTCGCCCGCGAACGGCTACGTGGAGTCGTACCGGAAGCACTGAGGTCCCTGCGGTAGCCGTGCGCCCGTTCCCTTCCGGGGAGCGGGCGCACGCGCATACCCGGCGGGGGTAGGGTGCAGACATGGCCCGGTCGAGGAGAGAGACGCACGGACGGCTGCTGCTGTTCGCCGTGCTGCTCCTCGGCGTCGTGACCATGCACACGCTGGGGCACCCCTCGGAGGTGGACGGCGGGACGCCGTCGCCGGTCGCGGTGCATCAGCAGGTGGGACAGGCGCACGAGATGAGCGCCGACTCCCGTTCGGCCGACTCCCATTCGATGGACGGAATGAACCCGGCCTCGGTGTGTCTGGCCGTCCTGGGCGTCTTCACGCTGGGACTGCTGCTCGCGGCCGCACTCGGCGGCGGTGCGGCGACTGCCGTACGCCCGGCCCCCCTCTCCCGTCTCCTGCGGGCCCTGTGGCCCAACCCTCCCCCGCCGAGACTTCTCCTCTCCCGTCTGTCGGTGCTGCGCATCTAGGCCTGCGCACCGGCTGCTTCGGCCTGCCCGGCTCCGGGTGGGAACCTCCGCGCCTCGAGCGGTGTACCAGAAGCAGCAGATGCGTCCAGGCCATTCACCAGCACCACTCAGACGAGGTGTCAGCACGTCATGCGTAATCCCACGCGCCGCTCCGTACTCGGCGCATCCATCGCCGTCGCCGGGACGGGCATCCTGGCCGCCTGCTCGGGCTCTTCGGGCTCGACCGCAAGCACCCCCGCCCCCAAGGGCTATGTCGACCCGGCCGGCGAGCAAGTCGCCGCCGCCGAGAAGAAACGCGCCGCGAGCGGAAGCGGCACCGTCCGCAAGATCCGCCTCACCGCCGCCAAGACCCCACTGGACCTCGGCGAGCGCACGGTCAGGTCCTGGTCGTACGGCGGAGC
This sequence comes from Streptomyces sp. NPDC001617, assembly GCF_053596855.1. Taxonomy (NCBI): domain Bacteria; kingdom Bacillati; phylum Actinomycetota; class Actinomycetes; order Kitasatosporales; family Streptomycetaceae; genus Streptomyces; species Streptomyces sp. NPDC001617. Next base: position 23,677 of record NZ_JBSFHA010000043.1, on the reverse strand, counting down.
GCTGCCCGGCAAGGAGATCCGCGTCACCGCGGGCGACACCCTCGCCGTGACGTTGGCCAACCACCTTCCGGCCCCGACGACCCTGCACTGGCACGGCATCGCCCTGCGCAACGACATGGACGGCGTCCCGGACCTCACCCAGGGCTCCATCAGGCCGGGCGCCGAGTTCACGTACCGCTTCACGGTCCCGCACCCGGGCACCTACTGGTTCCACCCGCACTCGGGCGTCCAGCAGGACCGCGGGCTGTACGCCCCGCTGATCGTCGAGGACCCCAAGGAACCGCTGTCCTACGACAAGGAGTGGGTGGTCGTCCTGGACGACTGGGTCGACGGGGTGGACGGATCGACGCCGGACGCCGTGCTCGCCGAGCTGCGCCAGGGCATGGGCGGCATGGGGATGGGTGGGGGCATGGACATGGGTGACTCCGGGTCCACCGCCGACTCCGGCTCCGGGCACGGCATGTCGAACATGTCCATGGGCGGTCCGGCGTCGTCGTCGCCCTCCCCCTCCGGTGGCCCCTCCCGCATGCTGATGGGCGCCACCAGCGACCTGCTGGGCGGCGACGCCGGCGATGTGGCCTACCCGTACTACCTGGTCAACGGGCGTACGGCGACGGCTCCTTCGGCCTTCCGGGCCCGCCCCGGGGACCGTATCCGTATCCGGTTCGTCAACGCGGGCGGCGACACGGCCTTCCGGGTGGCCCTCGGCGGCCACCGGATGACGGTGACGCACACGGACGGCTTCCCGGTGCGGCACGCGACGACGGACACGCTGCTGATCGGCATGGGCGAGCGGTACGACGTGCTGGTGACGGCCGGCGACGGAGTCTTCCCGCTCACCGCGCTGGCCGAGGGCAAGAAGGCGGCCACGATGGCGCTTCTGCGCACCGGCGGCGGTACGGCGCCCACCGCCTCCGTGCGCCCGAAGGAACTCGACGGCAGACTCCTGACCGCGGACAAGCTCACGGCGGATGCCACCGTGGCACTCGCGCGGAAGGAACCCGACCGCACGGTCAAGCTCCGGCTGACCGGCGGGATGATGCACTACGACTGGGCGTTCGACAGGAAGCCGTACACCGCCACGCAGCGGCACGCCGTGCGCGCCGGAGAGCGGGTGCGGCTGGAGTTCGAGAACTCGACGACCATGTGGCACCCGCTCCATCTGCACGGGCACACCTTCTCCCTGGCCAATGCGGCGGGCGGGCCGCGCAAGGACACGGCGCTGGTCATGCCGAACGGCACGCTCACGGTCGACTTCGACGCCGACAATCCGGGCCTGTGGATGATCCACTGCCACAACGTCTACCACGCGGAGGCGGGGATGATGACGGTGCTGGGTTACCGCAGCTGAGGGGGCGTGAGGTGCGGGGCATGGGAGCGTCCAGACCCCGCACCACCCATCGTGTCGGACTGACGATTACACTGAGCGGGTGCCTGCCTTGAACTTCTGGTCGATCTATCAGCACGGCTTCGCGCGCGTCGCCGCGTGTACGGGTCACACCGTCATCGCCGACCCGCATGCCAACGCCGAAGCGGTCCTGCGCCACGCACGCCGGTGCGCCGAGGAGGGGGTGGCCGTCGCCGTCTTCCCGGAGCTGGTGCTGTGCGGCTACTCGATCGAGGACCTGCTGCTGCAGGACGCCCTGCTCGACCAGGTCGAGGAGGCGCTCGGGGAGGTGGTGGCCGGATCGGCGGACCTGCTGCCGGTCCTGGTCGTCGGCGCCCCGCTGCGCCATCGCCACCGGATCTACAACTGCGCGGTGATCGTGCACCGCGGCCGGGTACTCGGTGTCGTACCGAAGTCGTACCCGCCGAACTACCGGGAGTTCTACGAGCGTCGGCAGATCGCCGACGGCGCCGACGAGCGCGGCGGTTCGATCCGGGTCGGCGGTGAGGCGGTCCCCTTCGGCGTGGATCTGCTGTTCGCGGCCGAGGACGTCCCCGGGCTGGTGCTGCACGCGGAGATCTGCGAGGACATGTGGGTGCCGGTGCCGCCCAGCGCGGAGGCCGCCCTCGCCGGTGCGACCCTCCTCGTCAACCTCTCCGGCAGCCCGATCACGGTCGGGCGGGCCGAGGACCGCAAGCTGCTGTGCCGCTCGGCGTCCGCCCGCTGCCTCGCCGCGTACGTCTACGCGGCGGCCGGCCTCGGTGAGTCGACCACCGACCTGTCCTGGGACGGACAGGCCATGGTCTTCGAGAACGGTGTACTGCTGGCCGAGACCGAGCGGTTCCCGCTGGGCGACGAGCACGCGGTGGCCGACGTGGATCTCGATCTGCTGCGGCAGGAGCGGCAGCGGATGGGCACGTTCGACGAGAACCGCCGTACGCACCGGGCGCGGACCGGTGACTTCCGGACGGTCGGGTTCGAGCTGGATCCACCGCTCACCGATCTGGGCCTGCGCCGTCGCCTGGAGCGCTTCCCGTTCGTGCCGGCCGACGCCGAGCGGCTCGCGCAGGACTGCTACGAGGCGTACAACATCCAGGTCGCGGGGCTTCAGCAGCGGCTGGCCTCGATCGGCGGGCCGAAGGTGGTCATCGGGGTGTCCGGCGGCCTCGACTCCACGCACGCGCTGATCGTCGCCGCGCGCGCGATGGACCGCGCCGGGCGACCGCGCAGCGACATCCTGGCCTGGACGCTACCCGGGTTCGCCACCAGCGACCACACCAAGGACAACGCCCATGCGCTGATGCGGGCGCTGGGGGTCACCGCGGCGGAGCTGGACATCACGCCGACGGCGCGGCTGATGCTGAAGGAGATGGGGCATCCGTTCGCGTCCGGCGAGCCGGTGTACGACGTCACCTTCGAGAACGTGCAGGCGGGCCTGCGCACCGACTATCTGTTCCGGCTCGCCAACCAGCGCGGCGGCATCGTGCTCGGCACGGGTGACCTGTCGGAGCTGGCGCTCGGCTGGTCGACGTACGGCGTGGGCGACCAGATGAGCCACTACAACGTCAACTCCGGTGTGCCCAAGACGCTGATCCAGCACCTCATCCGCTGGGTCATCAGCAGCGGGCAGTTCGACGAGGAGACCGGGAAGATCCTCGCCGCGATCCTCGACACCGAGATCAGTCCGGAGCTGGTGCCGGGCGAGGAGATGCAGTCGACGGAGTCGAAGATCGGGCCGTACGCGCTGCACGACTTCACGCTGTTCCAGGTGCTGCGGTACGGGTTCCGGCCGTCGAAGATCGCGTTCCTGGCGTGGCACGCGTGGCACGACGCGGAGGGGGGCGCCTGGCCGCCGGGGTTCCCGGAGGCCAAGCGGGTGGCGTACGACCTTCCGGAGATCCGGCGGTGGCTGGAGGTGTTCTGCCGTCGCTTCTTCGCGTTCGCGCAGTTCAAGCGGTCGGCGATGCCGAACGGGCCGAAGGTGTCGGCGGGGGGTTCGCTGTCGCCGCGGGGTGACTGGCGGGCGCCCTCGGACAGTTCGGCGACGGCCTGGCTGCGGGATCTTGCCCGCTTCGACTAGCCAGGGTCCGGCACTTTCGCGCAGGGGAGAAGAGAGAGCAGTCGTCGAGGCGGAGGACGCGCGTGCGTCGGTGGGCCGGCGCGCCTGCTCGCTCTCTACACCGACGGGCTGGTCGAGTCCCGCGAGCAGGACATCGACGACGGGATCGCGCGTCTGTGCAGTGCCCTCGCCGGCGCCACGACATCCCTGGACGATCTTTGCGACACCGTGCTCGCCACCCTGCCACCGGAGCACCCCGCCGACGGGCTCACTGATCAGGAACGGTACGCGCCACTCCAGCACCGGTAAGACCATCTGGGCAGAGCTGGCCCTGGGCTCGTCCGAGTCCCCGTAACCGCACGCTCGGGTGTGGTGCCCGCAGCGCAGGGCGCAGCCGTCCTCGAAGCCGGACCGGTTGAGCATGCCGGCCCGGCCTTCAGGCAGTGAGCCTCAGTGGTGGAACGCCTCCGACCGCTGCGGCCTGTGGGACGCCACCACCCGTTCCCGGCCGGCCTGTGTCCGCGGAACCGTCCGCCGACGGTCCACCGCGTACGCGACGCCCGCAACGCCCAGCCCCAGCACCGCCAGCATCGCCCCCGCGAGCGCCGGTGACGTCACCCCGAACCCGGCCGCCAGGGCGAGCCCGCCGATCCACGCTCCCCCGGCGTTGGCCAGGTTGAAGGCCGCCTGGTTGGCCGAGGACGCCAGGGACGGGGCCGCCGACGCCTTCTCCATGACCATCAGCTGGAGGGGCGAGCCGGTGATGAAGGCCGCCGCGCCGAGCAGGATCACCGCCAGGGCCGCGCTCCACGCCGAGGACATGAACAGCGGGAACAGAGCCAGTACGGCGCCCAGCGCCACCAGCCCCCCGAACAGCGTCCCCCGCAGCGAGTGGTCCGCCAGACGGCCGCCCACCAGGTTGCCGATCGTCGCGCCGACGCCGAACAGGGCCAGCAGCAGCGTGACGCTCGCGTCGGCGTAGCCCGCCGCGTCCGTCAGCATCGGCGTGATGTAGCTGTAGGCCGCGAAGAGGGCGCCGAAGCCCGCGACCGTGGTGCCGAGGGCCAGCCAGACGGGAAGCGACCGAAGGGCCGACAGCTCACGGCGCAGGCCCACCGCAGGTGCCTGCGCGTGGTCGTGCGGGATCAACAGCGCCAGCGCCGCAATCGCCGCCAGGCCGATCGCGCTGACGCCCAGGAAGGTGGCCCGCCAGCCCAGGTGCTGCCCCATGAGCGTGGCGACCGGCACGCCCACGATGTTGGCGACCGTCAGGCCCAGGAACATCAGCGAGACGGAACGCGCCTTGCGCTCCGGCGCGACCATGTTCGTGGCGACGACCGCGCCGACGCCGAAGAAGGCGCCGTGCGGCAGGCCGCTGAGGAAGCGGGCGGCCAGCAACGAGTCATTGCCGGGGGCGAACGCCGACAGCGCGTTGCCGACGACGAACAGCGCCATCAGGCCGATCAGGACCGTGCGCCGGGACATCCGCGCGGTCAGTGCGGCGAGCAGCGGGGCGCCGATCACCACACCCAGCGCGTACGCCGAGACCAGGTGACCGGCGGCGGGGAGCGAGATGTGCAGGTCGTTCGCGACGTCGGGGAGGAGTCCCATCATCACGAATTCGGTGGTTCCTATACCGAATGCGCCGACGGCCAGAGCGAGCAGGGCCAGGGGCATGGAGGGGCCTGTTCCTTTCGGAGCGCAGTTGTCCGCGCATAGAGGGGTGCGTGTTCCAGGATTGTATGTTCATTCGCGGAACAAACCCGCTCGGGCCCCGTATTCCAGCGGGTTACGAGGTGGTGTCGAGGTTCACACGGGCGGCCACCGGGAGGTGGTCGCTGCCGGTCGCGGGCAGGGTCCACGAGCTCACCGGCTCGATGCCCTGGACCATGATCTGGTCGATCCGCGCCATCGGGAACGAGGCCGGCCAGCTGAAGCCGAAGCCGTTGCCCGCCGCGCCCTGGGTGGAGCGCATCTGGGAGGTGATGGCGTTGAGCGAGCGGTCGTTCATGGTGCCGTTCAGGTCGCCGAGCAGCACCTTCCGTTTCAGCGGCTCGTCGGCGATGGCCTCGCCCAGCGCGTCGGCGCTGGTGTCGCGCTGCCGGGCCGTGAACCCGGCCTCCAGCTTCACCCGGACCGACGGCATATGAGCGACGTAGAACGCGACCCGGCCCTCCGGGGTGGTCACCGTGGCGCGCATGGCGCGGGTCCAGCCGAGCTTGATGTCCACGGCCTTGACGCCGGTCATCGGGTACTTGCTCCACAGGCCGACCGTGCCCTGCACCGAGTGGTACGTGTACGTCGACGCCAGGGCCCGCTCGTACACCGGGACGGCCGTGGCGGTGAGCTCCTCCAGGGCCACCACGTCCGCGCCGGACGCGGCCACGTCACGGGCGGTGCCGGACGGGTCGGGGTTGTCGGCGTTGACGTTGTGCGTGGCGACGGTGAGGTCGCCTCCGGTGCCGGTCTTGTCGCTGAGCAGGCCGCCGAAGAGGTTGAGCCAGACGGAGACCGGGAGGATCAGGGCGATGAGCGCCGTGGCCGACTTCCGCACCAGCGCGAGCAGCAGCAGGAGCGGGACCAGCAGGCCCAGCCAGGGCAGGAAGGTCTCGGTGAGACTGCCCAGGTTGCCGATCCTGTTCGGCACGCGCGCGTGCAGCAGCAGCACGAGCGCGAGGACGGTCGAGAGGGCGGCCAGGACGATGCCGCGGCGCCAGACTCTGGGGTCGCCGCGCCAGCCGGAGAGGAGGCGGTTCATCAGGCGCCGGAAGCGGTCTCCCCGGCGCTCGGGTCCCGAGCCTCCGTTGTCCGTCTCCGTCATGTACGCCTGCTGCGCCATACCGCGTCGCCTCACTGCCTGCCGTGCATCCCGTCCGTCCCCCGAGACAAAACCCTAGGGGATGATCGGCTCCGTTCCTGCCGTCCTCGACGGCCGTACAGGCAGTGGGACGTACGAGCCGGGGCGAGGAGTTCCGATGACCGGCGCGGAAAGCGCGCTCTGTGACGCAACGCGCACATGCGGGTTACGCGGTCGGCGAACTGACGGGCCGTAGCCCTTCCAGGAGTGTGTCGACGATCTGTTCGGACAGCCCCTCGGGCAGGTCGGCTTCGGGGCGCATGACGGTGCGCAGCAGCATCGGGCCGACGAACATGTCGTTCATCAACTCGACGTCGACGTCCGCGCGCAGCTCACCGCCCGCCTGACCGCGGCGCAGGATCTCCACCTGCAGCCTGCGCCGCGGTTCGACGACGTTCGCGTGGTACGCGGCCCAGACCTTCGGGCTGCTCTTCATCTGGGCGAAGACGTTGTGCAGCAGGGCCGATGTGCGGGCCATCACGCCGCGTTGACGCAACTGCTCCAGGATTGCCACGAGGTCGTCGCGCATCGAGGTCCCGGGCAGCTCCGGGCCCAGGGGCTCCGCGTTGCGTACGACGTCGACGAAGAGCTCCTCCTTGCCGCTCCAGCGCCGGTAGATGGTGGCTTTGCCGACGCCCGCGGTACGGGCGATGCGCTCGATGGAGAGTTCGGCCAGCGGCACACCCTCCTCCAGGAGCTTCATCACGCCCTCCACGATGGCGCGTTCCACCTCCTCGCTGCGGGGGCGGCCCCTGACCGGGGCCCGCTCGGGAGCGGCTTGGCTGTCGGCGGGGCTCACTTCAGTCCATCCCTTCGCTCTCCTGCGCACATTCTCCTACGGCGCCCGGGTGCTACTCGGACGCGGCCACCAACTCCTGCTTCTCCTCACCCTGTTGACGGGCCGGCGGCTTGCCGGGCAGGAACAGGAAGGCGACCAGCGCGCCGATCAGCGCGACGCCCGTGCCGCACAGGGCGGTGACGTGCATGGCGTGCAGGAAGGCGTCGTTGGCGGGGCCGACGAGGGCCTTGCCCTGCGGGCCGAGCTTCGCGGCGACACCGAGCGTGGCCTCGATGGACTCGCCCGCCGTGTCCCGGAGGCCGACCGGGAGGTGGCCGAGCTTGTCCTGGATGCCGGTGCGGTACGCCGTCGACAGAACCGAGCCGAGCACGGCGATGCCGAGGGCGCCGCCGACCTGGCGGAAGGTGTTGCTCAGCGCGGACGCGGAGCCGGCCTTCTCGCGCGGCAGGGCCTGCATGATGACGACGGACGTCGGGGTCATGACGTGCGCCATACCGGCGCCCATGAGGAAGAACACGACCTCCAGGACCCAGATCGGCGTGTCCGCCCCAAAGCCCGCGAACGCGGCGAGCATGCCCGCCAGGACCAGCAGACCGACACCGGTGGTGACCCTGTTGCCGAACCGGTCGACCAGCAGCCGGGCGCGCGGCGCGAAGATCATCTGCGCGGCGGCCAGCGGCAGCATCAGCAGACCGGCCTGCAGCGGCGAGTAGCCGCGCACGCTCTGGGTGTAGAAGACCGAGAAGAAGGTCACGCCCATCAGCGCGAAGAACACCAGGCAGATCGCGGCCATGGCGGCCGAGAACACCTTGTTCTTGAAGTACGTGACGTCGAGTGACGGGTGGTCGCTGCGCTTCTCGAAGACGACGAACGCGGCGAGTACGACGACACCGGCACCGATGGTCGCCAGCACCTGGACGTCCGTGAAGTCGGCGAGCTCGCCGCCCTTGATGATGCCGTAGACGAGCAGGACCAGGCCGACGACGGACAGGACGACACCGATGGGGTCGAGGCGGCCCGGCTTCGGGTCGCGGGAGTCGGGGACCAGCCACACCATCAGCGCGAGCGCGAGGAGCACGATCGGCACGTTGATGAGGAAGACCGAGCCCCACCAGAAGTGGTCGAGGAGGACGCCGCCGGTGATCGGGCCGATGGCGATGGCGAGGCCGACGCCGCCCGCCCAGATGCCGATGGCCTTGGGCTGCTCCTCGCGCTCGAAGACGTTCATGAGGACGGCGAGGGTGGCCGGCATCACGAAGGCGGCGCCGAGGGCCATCAGGGCGCGGTAGGCGATGAGCTGGCCGGGTGAACCGGACTCGGCGGCCAGGGCCGAGCCGATGCCGAACACCACGAGGCCGCCGAGCAGCACCTTCTTGCGGCCCACCCGGTCGCCGATCAGACCGGCGGTGAACAGCAGGCCCGCGAAGACGAGGGTGTAGGCGTTGATCGCCCACTCCAGCTCGCTCTGCGTGGCGCCGAGGCCGGTCGGGGCCGGGGTGGAGATCGTCTTGATGGCGACGTTCAGGATCGAGTTGTCGAGCACCACGATCAGCAGGCTCAGCATCAGCACGCCCAGGATCGCCCAGCGGCGCCGGTGCACCGCTTCCGGGATCCGGGGTGCGACAGGGAGAGGTGGATTGGTCATACGGAACAGCCTAGATAATTCCGATACGGATCGGTCTCGTATCGTAAATGTTTTTACCCGGTCCTTACACACCGCCTTCCGTGAGCCCTTACGTGACAGAGGTCCTCTTGGCTGCGCCCGGCACGAGGTGCCACCATGGGAGTGATCCGGGGACGCCGTAAGGGCGCCTCGAGATGACTGAAGGAGCCGTTGCAATGACGCAGCTTTCGGCTGCCCAGACGAAGCCCTCCGACGGCAGCAAGGCGCTGTACGGGGGCAAGGGCACACGCCGTATCACTGTTCGCGACATCGCCCTCGCCAAGGAACGCGGCGAGAAGTGGCCCATGCTCACCGCCTACGACGCGATGACCGCGTCCGTCTTCGACGAGGCCGGGATCCCGGTGCTCCTCGTCGGCGACTCGGCGGGCAACTGCCACCTCGGGTACGAGACGACGGTCCCCGTGACCATGGACGAGATGACCATGCTGTCGGCCGCGGTGGTCCGTGGCACGCAGCGTGCCCTGATCGTCGGCGACCTCCCCTTCGGCTCCTACCAGGAGGGTCCGGTGCAGGCGCTGCGCTCGGCGACCCGGCTGGTGAAGGACGCCGGGGTGGGGGCCGTGAAGCTGGAGGGCGGCGAGCGGTCGCACGAGCAGATCCGGCTGCTCGTGGAGTCAGGGATCCCGGTGATGGCCCACATCGGGCTCACGCCGCAGTCCGTCAACGCCATGGGCTACCGCGTCCAGGGGCGCGGCGAGGAGGCGGCCCAGCAGCTGCTGCGGGACGCCAAGGCCGTGCAGGACGCGGGCGCGTTCGCCGTGGTGCTGGAGCTGGTGCCGGCCGAGCTGGCGGCCGAGGTGACCCGGGTGCTGCACATCCCCACGGTCGGTATCGGCGCCGGGCCGGAGACGGACGCGCAGGTGCTGGTGTGGACGGACATGCTGGGGCTGACCGGCGGTCGCGTGCCCAAGTTCGTCAAGAAGTACGCCAACCTGCGCGAGGTCATGGGCGACGCGGTCAAGGAGTTCGCGGAGGACGTCGTCGGCGGAACATTCCCGCTGGACGAGCACTCCGTCCACTAGAGCCATAGCGGCACAGAGGCAGCCCGCCGATCTTCCCCCGTCGGCGGGCTGCTGCTTTGTGTAGGCGTGCTGTCGGTACCGACATGTCGCTGTCGGTCGTCTGTCGGTCGTTTGTCGGTGGGCCCTGGCACCGTTCTCGGCATGAAGCGAATCGACAAGAACTCCAGCGGCGGCGGGAACGCCGTCACCGTGCGGGGGATGGTCAAGCACTACGGCGAGACCAAGGCGCTGGACGGCGTCGACCTGGACGTGCGCGAGGGCACCGTGATGGGTGTGCTCGGGCCGAACGGGGCCGGCAAGACCACCCTCGTACGCATTCTGTCCACGCTGCTGGCCCCCACCGCGGGCCAGGCCACCGTCGCCGGATACGACGTCCTGCGGCAGCCGCGGCAGCTGCGCCGGGTGATAGGACTCACCGGGCAGTACGCCTCCGTCGACGAGAAGCTCCCGGGCTGGGAGAACCTCTACATGATCGGGCGGCTGCTCGACCTGCCCCGGAAGGACGCCCGCGCCCGTGCCGACGAGCTGTTGGAGCGGTTCTCGTTGACCGACGCCGCCAAGCGGCCCGCGAGCACCTACTCCGGCGGTATGCGGCGCCGCCTGGACCTCGCCGCCTCGATGATCGGGCGCCCCCAGGTGCTCTTCCTCGACGAGCCGACCACCGGCCTGGACCCCCGTACCCGCAACGAGGTGTGGGACGAGGTCAAGGCCATGGTGGGGGGCGGCGTGACCGTCCTGCTCACCACGCAGTACATGGAGGAGGCCGAGCAGCTCGCCTCCGAGCTGACGGTCGTGGACCACGGGAAGGTCATCGCCGGCGGCGCGATCGACGAGCTGAAGGCCAAGGTCGGGGGCCGGACCCTGCGTGTACGGCCCGTCGATCCGCTGCAGTTGCGGCCGCTCGCCACCGCGCTCGACGAGCTCGGCATCACCGGGCTCGCGACCACCACCGTCGACACCGAGAGCGGGACCGTGCTGGTGCCGATCCTCAGTGACGAGCAACTGACCGCCGTGGTCGGCGCGGTGACCGCGCGTGGCATCACCATCAGCTCCATCACCACCGAACTCCCCAGCCTGGACGAGGTGTTCCTGTCCCTCACCGGCCACCGCGCCAGTGCCCCGCAGGACACCGTGCCCACCGACACCCTCGAGGAGGTCGCCGTATGAGCGCCGCCACCGCCACCGCGACCGACGCGCGCATTCCGCTGCGCGGCCACCTGCGCCACACCGGCGCCCTGATCCGCCGCAACCTGCTGTGGATCAAGCAGGACCCGGAGTCGATGTTCGACGCGCTGCTGATGCCCGTCATCTTCACGCTGCTGTTCGTGTACGTCTTCGGCGGCTCGATCGGGCAGGCGCTGGGCGGCGGGCAGGACGGGTATGTGCAGTACGTCATCCCCGGCATGATCGCGATGATGAGCATGTCGCTGTCGCAGGGCGTCGGCACCGGGTTCAGCCAGGACTTCAACTCCGGTGTCATGGACCGCTTCCGGTCCCTGCCGATCGGGCGCGGGTCCGTCCTGTTCGCGAAGATCGCGGTGGAGCTGGCGCGGATGCTGTTCGCGACGACCGTGCTGATGATCGTCGCCGTGCTGGTCGGGTTCGACATCGACCACTGGGGCGGACTGTTCGCCGCCGTGGGCCTGTCCGCCGTGTTCGCCTCGTCGATCATGTGGGTGTTCCTCACCCTGGGCGTGGTCCTGAAGAACGCGCAGTCCGTGCAGGCGATGGGCTTCCTCGTGCTGTTCCCGCTGCAGTTCGGCTCGTCGATCTTCGCGCCGACGAACTCGATGCCGGGCTGGCTGCAGGCCTTCACCGACTACAACCCGCTGTCCACCCTGGCGGACGCGGCCCGCGGGCTGATGGTGGGCGGGCCGGTCGCGCACGACCTGTGGGTGACGCTGGGCTGGTCCGTGGCGATCACGGCCGTGGCGGCGCCCTACGCGATCCACAAGTTCCGCACCAAGAGCTGACCGTCACCGGCGTTCGCGCCTCACACCAGGGCGGCGGCCTCCACGAGGGAGAGGCCGCCGCCCTCGGCGTGTGCGGTCTCGTAGGCCTCGTCGCCGAGCACGGCGCGGGTGTGCCGCTCGGCCCGCTCGTACACCTCGCGCTCCATGGACGTCGCCGTGTGGCGGGGCGGGAGCGCGGCCCTCGCGGCCCCGATGCACCGGGCGCCGTCCTCGGCCCTGCGGCCGTCGTCGGTCTCGGCGAGCCCGATCGCGGCCATGGCCAGGTAGAGGGGGCGCATGTGCGGGGCTATGGCGTCGGCAAGGGAGTCGGCGGCCCGGCCCAGGGCCTGGCGGACCTTCTCCAGGGAGAGTTCGTAGTTGCCGGCGGCCACCTCCACCCAGGCCTCGGAGCCGAGGATGAACGCGTCGAAGATGACGAAGAAGGCGATCTTGAACTCCTCGCGCAGCAACCGCAGTTGCTCGCGCGCCTCGTCGACCCGCCCGGTCATGGCGAGACGGCCCGCGAGGAACATCCGGGCGGCGGGCATGGCCTCGTTGTGCGCGCCGCCCGCCGTCACGATCACCTCGCGCAGGATCTGCTCGCCCCGCTCGCCCTCGCCCGCCTCCATCAGCGCACTGCCGAGCCGGGCTCTGAGGACGGTCACCTGGGCGCGGGCGCCGAGCCGTTCGGCCTCTTCGATCGCCGCCTCGTAGTCGGCGGCGGCCAACTGGTACTCCCCGCCCCGCTCATGGGCCTCCCCGCGGGCGGACAGCGCCTCGGCGGTGCCCCACAGGTCCCCGATCCGGCGATAGATCTCCAGCGACTCGTCGGCGTCGCGCCGCGCGTCGCCCGCCCAGTCGCTGCGGTTGGCCAGGAGGTTGGCGCGCATCTGGAGGGTGGCGGCGAGCTCCCATTCCATCCCGGGAGTGGTCCGGCAGGTATGGACCGAGGCGTCCAGGATCGTGGGCAGCCGCTCCACGCTGCCGGTCAGCATCACGGCGTAGAACCAGAGCATGCCGGGGGTGCGGCAGGTCTGCGGGAGGCCGGGCTCGTAGACCTCGGTGATCAGGCGCAGCTTCTCCTTCGCCTGCGGGGACTCCCAGGCCTCCAACTCGGTGTCCATACAGGCGAGATGGGCGAGATGGACGCCGCGCCGGGCCTCGGCGAGGAGCTCACCCGACCAGGGGGGCGAGGTGTCGGTGCAGCGCCGCGGGACCGGTTGGGCCCGGCGGACGGGGGCGGTGAAGGGGTCCGGGCCGAGGGCCATGACCTCGGCGCACCAGTTGCGGGCCTCGATACGCGCGTCACGCATCTGCCAGTACCAGGCCAGCGACAGGATCAGGCAGATGCCCTCCTGCTCGTCGCGCTCGGCGACCGCGAACCGCAGGGCGGTGCGCAGGTTCTCGTACTCGCGCTCCAGCAGTCCGATGGCGGCGAGTTGGCCGGGGCCGCGGAGCAACGGGTCGGTGGTGCGGGCGAGTTCGCGGTAGTACGTGAGATGGGCGCGCTGCGTCCCGGCCCGCTGCCCGGTCTCCGCGAGCCGCTCACCGGCGTACTCGGCGACGGTCTCCAGGAGCCGGTAGCGCATACCGCCGTCGCCCGAAGGGGCGGCCACGACAAGGGACTTGTCGACCAGTGAGCCGAGCGCCTCCAGGGCGACGGGGCCGCAGACGGCCTCGGCGGCGGCGAGGTCGCAGCCGCCCGCGAAGACGGAGAGCCGCCGCAGGACGTTCCGCTCCTCCTCGTCCAGCAGCTCCCAGGACCAGTCGACGACCGCGCGCAGGGTCTGCTGGCGGGGCAGGACGGTACGGCTGCCGGAGGTGAGGAGGCGGAAACGGTCGTCGAGCCGGTCGGCTATCTGACGCGGCGTCAACATCCGTAGCCGGGCCGCGGCGAGCTCGATCGCGAGGGGCAGTCCGTCCAGCCGCCGGCAGATCTCGGCGCAGGCGTCGGGATCCTCCTGCGTGCGGAATCCGGGCCTGGCCGCCGCGCCCCGGTCGGCGAGCAGCCGCAGGGCGACCGGCTCGGGAAGGGGCTCCACCGGCCGTAGCAACTCCCCCGGCACGCCCAGCGGTTCACGACTGGTCGCCAGCACGGTCAGCTCGGGACACCGCCCCAGGAGTTCCTCGACCAGCCGCGCGGCGGCGTCGACGACATGCTCGCAGTTGTCCAGGACGATCAGCATCCGCCGTCGCCCGCAGTGCTCGGCGAGCCGCTCGACGGGGTCGTCGTGCCGCTCGGCCCCGGCCGCCCGCATGGCCTCGGCCCCGGCGCCGTAGAGCACGGTCTCGCGGGCGCCGACGGCGGTGAGCACGGCCTCCGGTACGGCGTCCGGGTCGTCGACGGGAGCGAGTTCGGCCAGCCACACCCCGTCCCGCGCCGCGTACCGCACGGTCTCGGCGGCCTCCTGCGACAGCCGCGTCTTGCCGGCACCACCGGGCCCGAGCAGCGTGACGAGCCGGGCGGAGGCGAGGTCACCGCGGATGGCCTCGATGTCGGCTTCCCGTCCGACGAAGGAGGTGAGGCGGGCGCGGAGGTTGCCGGGGGGTTGGGGGGACGGGGCGGAGGGCGGGTCCTGGGGGGCGGCGGCGGACGTGGTGGGTGAGGGGGCGATCGGGGCCCGGCCGCCGACCCCGGAGGTGTTCGGAGCGTGCGGGTCGGGAGCGGGGGCCGACCGGGCCGGAACACCGGGATCGGGATCCGGGTCGGGATGGGAATGGGGATCGGGATCGGGCTGCGCTCCCGGTGCGCCCTGGACGGCCGAGCCGTGCGTTCCGATCGGCCCCTCGGCGAGGTTCCACGCGATGTACCGGCCGTCGTGCCCCACTTCCCCCGGCCCGCCGTCCTGCGCGTCGACGCGCGGGTGACCGCCTGCGGGTGCGCCGGGCCCGACCCCATGGCCGCTCGTCGACCCGCCGGCACCTCCCCCATGGCCACCCGACAACCCTCCGACACCCACCCCCTGACCGCCCGCAGACGCGCCCGGCGCGACCCCATGACCAGCCGACAACCCTCCGCCACCTCCCCCATGGCCACCCGTCGACCCGCCGGCACCCACCCCCTGACCGCCCGCAGACGCGCCGGGCCCGAGCCCCTGACCAGCCGACGACCCGCCGGCACCTCCCCCGTGACCACCCGACAACCCTCCGGCACCTCCCCCGTGACCACCCGACGCCCCGCCGGCACCCACCCCCTGACCGCCCGCAGACGCGCCGGGCCCGAGCCCATGACCAGCCGACGACCCGCCGGCACCTCCCCCGTGACCACCCGTCGGCGCGCCGGCACCCACCCCCTGACCGCCCGCGGGCGCGCCGGGCGCGACCCCGTGGCCGTCCGTCGGCGCGTCGCGTCCGGGTCCGTGCGCGAGTGGGTTTTCCGGTCGTAGCAACTCCCCGTACAGGGAACGTAGTTCAGGACCCGGGTCCGTGCCCAGGCGGTCCGCCAGCAGCTGGCGTACGTCCTCGAAGGCGGCCAGGGCCTCGGCCGTGCGGCCGGCTGCGCGGAGGGCGCGCAGGCGCAGGGCCTGGAGGGGTTCGTCGAGGGGGTGGGTGTCGCAGAGGGCGGTCAGTTCGGGGAGGGACCGTTCGGCGTGGCCCAGGGCGAGGGCGGCGGTGTGGCGGGTGCGGAGGGCATCCAGGCGGCGGGCCTCCCAACGGGCCGCCTCGGCGGTGCGGTCGGGCAGATCGGCGAGAGCGGGACCCTGCCAGAGGGCGAGGGCGTCGTCGAGGGCGACGGCGGCCTTGGCGGGGTCGCCGTCGGCCAGGGCGCGGGTGCCCTCGCCGGTGAGCCGTTCGAAACGGTGCAGGTCGATGTCGTCGGGCGGCGCGGCCAGGCGGTAGCCGCCCTCGACCGAGGCGATCGCGTCGGCGCCGAGGGCTCGGCGCAGCCGGCCGACGAGTGCCTGCAGCGCGCCCGGGGCGTCGGCGGGCGGGGCGCCGTCCCAGACCTCTTCGACGAGCAGGCTCACGGGCACGGTCCGGCCGGCCCGCAGGGCGAGCACGGTCAGCAGAGCACGCAGCCGCGCGCCGCCGACCGGGACGGGGGTGCCGTCGGGCCGAAGTGCCTGAGCTGTGCCGAGGATGCGATAGCGCACGGGGTCCATTGTCTCCGGTCGGGTCGGGGCCGGTCACGGGGTTCGGGTCGGCGGGGTGGCGCCCTACTCCCCCCGGCCCTCCGCCGCTGCCCCCGGCGTCGGTACCTCCAGCGTCACCAGCACCCCCGCCTCCATCCCCTCGCGGCCCTCCGCCTCATGGGTGCTGTCCCGGAAACGCTTCGGGCAGGTGCCGATCGACCGCAGACGGCGTGTGCCCGGGCCCGACGCCGGCCGCCAGGACGTCGAGCCCGGCTCTGTCTCCTCGTACACCTGCGTCACCAGTCGGATCGCCCGCACCCGCCCCCGCGCCTCCGGCCACTCTCCGCTGTGTCGTTCCACCGTGAGCATGCCGACCCTGCGGATCCGGTCGCCCGGTCCCGCATCGGCGCCCTGCTCGCCGAACAGGGCCGCCGTCAGCCCCGTCTCGTCCCGCAGGACCCGCACCGGAGGGCCGCCCTCGCCGTCCGGCACCTCCTCGACCGGGCCCGCGAGCCTGGACAGTTCCTCGGACCAGCCGCCGGACAGCACGTCGTCCGCGTCATGGAACTGCAGCGGCCAGCGCACCTCCTCCCCCACCGCGAACGGCTCCCCGCAGCACTCCATCTGCCAGCCCTCGTAGTACACCTGCCACAACCCCATGTCCCCCACCTTCCCTGGAACCCAGGGCAGACCGCGAGACGTTTTCCCGGTGCGCCCGGTACGGTCGGGCAGTCCCACCACATGCAGGTACGACGATCCACAGTCCAGGGAGTTCCATGACCACCGCTGCCACCCGCCACAGCGACCGGCGGATCAGTCCCGTCTTCGTCGGCATCCTGGCCGTGACGGCGGTGACCGGCTGGGCCACCTGGTCCGGCTTCGCCGAGCAGCCCGGTGTGGCCGTGTTCCTGTTCGTGACGGCCGCGTGGATCGTGTCGCTCTGCCTGCACGAGTACGCGCACGCCCGCACCGCCCTCCACAGCGGCGACATCACGATCGGCGCGAAGGGCTACCTCAGCCTCAATCCTCTCGCCTATACACACGCCCTGCTCAGCATCGTGCTGCCGGTGCTGTTCGTGATCATGGGCGGGATCGGACTGCCGGGCGGGGCCGTCTTCATCGAACGCAACCGCATTCAGGGGCGGTGGCGGCACAGCCTCATCTCGGCCGCGGGCCCGCTGACGAACGTACTCTTCGCCGCCGTGTGCACCGCCCCGTTCTGGCTGCACGCCCTCGACGGCGTGCCGACCGACTTCCAGTACGCGCTCGCCTTCCTCGCGCTGCTCCAGGTCACGGCGGCGATCCTGAACTTCCTGCCGGTCCCGGGCCTGGACGGCTACGGCGTGATCGAGCCCTGGCTGTCCTACAAGATCAAGCGGCAGGTGGAGCCGTTCGCGCAATTCGGGCTGCTGTTCGTTTTCGCGCTGCTGTGGGTGCCGTCGGTGAACAGGGTGTTCTTCGACCTGGTCGACGCGATCCTGCGCGGACTCGACGTCACGGACTGGCAGACCTCGTCCGGCTTCAGCCTCTACCGCTTCTGGGCGTAGGCGCTCCGGCCCCGCTTCACGTAGTACCAGCACATGTTGGACGAGAGGCTCGCCAGCAGCACCCAGACGACCCCCAGCCAGCTGCCCTGCACGAAGGACACGACCGCGGCGGCCACGGAGAGCAGGCAGACGGCGAGGGCGTAGAGGGCGAGGCGGGGCATTTCGTTCGGCTCCTGTCGGCGGACTCGGGGGGCTCGGGGGACTCGGGGGACACTGCGGGACGTGCTCGTACCGACCAGTGTCCCCCACCCGCTCACACGTCCGTGACGCGGAGCCCGGCGTGTGCCTTGTAGCGGCGGTTGACGGAGATCAGGTTGGCGACCAGCGACTCCACCTGGTGGGCGTTGCGCAGCCGCCCGGCGAAGATGCCGCGCATGCCGGGGATACGCCCCGCCAGCGCCTGCACGATCTCGACGTCGGCCCGCTCCTCCCCCAGCACCATCACATCGGTGTCGATCTCGTCGATCCCGGGGTCCTGCAACAGCACCGCCGACAGGTGGTGGAAGGCCGCGGCCACCCGCGAGTCCGGCAACAGGGCGGCCGCCTGCTCCGCCGCGCTGCCCTCCTCCGGCTTGATCGCGTACGCGCCCTTCTTGTCGAAGCCGAGCGGGTTGACGCAGTCCACGACCAGCTTGCCCGCCAGTTCCTCGCGCAGGGCCTCGAGGGTCTTGCCGTGCCCGTCCCACGGTACGGCGACGATCACGACGTCGCTGCGGCGCGCGGTCTCGGCGTTGTCGGCGCCCTCGACGCCGTGGCCCAGCTCGTCGGCGGCGGCCTGCGCACGCTCCGCCGCACGCGAGCCGATGATCACCTTCTGGCCGGCCCTGGCGAGCCGGTAGGCCAGACCCTTGCCCTGCGGGCCGGTCCCGCCGAGGACGCCCACGATGAGCCCGGAGACGTCGGGGAGGTCCCACGGGTCCTTGGCGGGAGCCTTCGCGGGGGTCTGTGCAGCACTGTCGGTAGAGGTCATGGGCCGACTTTACGTCCGCCCCGATCGGCCCGGCGGGTCAGGTGAGCCGCGTCACGGGCAGCCGCCGCAGCACGATCCGCTCGTACGCCCCGAAGTCCCCGGTCTCGTAGAGGATCCCGACGGTCGAGGCGTCGATCCGGACCAGGTCGGAGTAGGCGGCCGGCAGACCGTCCATGGTGTACACGGGCCGCCAGGTGGTGCCGCCGTTGGTGGAGGCGCGGACGGTCATCAGGGCGCGGGCGTCGGGGTAGGCGGGCCCGGAGAAGAGGAGCACGTCCGGGTCGCGGAGCTGGAGCAGGCTGCCCTCGCACACCGGACCCTCGAGGCCGGCCTGCGGGCGGAAGGGCGTACGCAGGGTCTTGCCGCCGTCCTCGGAATGGGCGTCGGCGCGGCTGCCGGGGGACGGGGAGTCGTTGCGGGTGTTGAAGTAGAGGCTGCCGTCGGGGAGTTCGGCGGCGGTGGTCTCGTTGGCGTTGATGTAGCCGTCGGTGTTGTCGTCGACGTAGCCGATGGACCAGGTCTCGCCGAGGTCGTCGCTGAGCAGGCAGTGGCCGCCGTTGTACTGGGCCTCGGTGCCGAGGTCGGTGCCGGTGGGGGCGAGGCTGTGGTTGGCGGGGACGACGACGCGGCCGTCGCCGAGTTGGAGGGCGTGGCCGGGACCGGTGGCGTACCACCGCCACCCGGCGTTCTTCACGGACTTGGTGATCTCGACCGGGCTCGACCAGGTGAGGCCTTCGTCGTCGCTGTGCTGCACCCACACCCGGCGCCCGTCGGCGTCCTTCACCTTGCCCTGCCGGATGAGGTCCTCGGCGGCGGAGGCGGCCGCGCGGACGTGGACGAGGAGGACGCGGCCGTTGTTCAGGACCACGGGCGCGGGGTTGCCGGCGAGTCCGGTGCCGTTGCTCGCGGCGACCTGGAGCGGGCCCCAGGTGTGACCGCCGTCCGTCGACCGCTTCAGCACGATGTCGATATGACCGTGATCGCTCGCGGACTTCACCCGCCCCTCGCAGAAGGCGAGAAGAGTGCCTTTCGCGGTGGCGACGATCGCCGGGATCCGGTAACTCGCGTATCCCTCCCGGCCCGCGCGGAAGGGGACGGTCACGTCTGCCATGGACGGCTCTCCTCGCAATCGATCTCCAAGGGGCACCAGTAAGGCGCCTGGATGCCCAAGTCGGGCGAATTCGTGGTGAACTCCGGGTCACGAGTGGCCGATTGGTGCAGGATGCGAACCCATGGACGCCGTACGGGTCGCGCTGCTGCGCGAAGTGCTCGCCGGGACCGAGTGGTTGGGGGCCACCCGGAGATTCGCGGGGGCGCTGCGCGGTTCGGTGGTGTCGCACGGGGGCGGGCTGCTGCTGGTGGGCACGCCGGAGTACGAGCCCTGGCATCTCGCGGCCCATCTCGTGGACGAGGCCGCGTGGTCGGGCACGCCCGAGCTGGCCCCGACTCTCGTACGACATGACGCGCACCCCTCCGATCCGGCCCATCTGGCCGTCGGGCTGGGCAGGTTGGCGGCGGCGCGGCGGGGCGAGACGCTGCTGGTGGTGTCGCCCTGCGGGTCCCCCCGCTCGAGCGGATTCGAGAGTGGGGGAGGACCGGCGGCGCCCCTGCTGGAGCGCGTGCACGACGCGCGCCGGGCCGGAGCGACGGTCCTCGCCCTCGGCCCCGGCGAGGGCGACCTCACGTCCATGGCCCATGAGTCGCTGCCGGTGCCGGACGGCTCGGAGCTGGACCTGGACACGGTGCAGCACCTGGTCAGCGCGGCGGCCGGCGAGAACGCGGTACCGGTCGCAAGGGGAAGCCGGCGAGTCCGGGACCGCCTCTCGAGACTGGCGGAACTCCTGACGGCTCCCCCGCCCTCCGCTTGGTGACGCACCACCTCCGGTACCGGCCGAAAACGGGTTGCCCGCCGCAGGTTCCCCGCCCACCATGACCGGTCGTGACCGAAGACGCCCCCGACCGCGCGCCCGCCGAAGGCAGCCCCTCCCGCCTGCGCGCCCTCCTCCCCGACCTCACGCCCTGGCACGCCTCCCTCGACTTCCGGCGTCTGTGGATCTCCGGGACGGTCTCGAACTTCGGGAGCTTCCTGACGTTCGTGGCGTTGCCCGTGCAGCTGAAGGAACTCACCGGATCGGCGGCGGCGGTCGGCGCGATCGGAGCCGTGGAGCTGCTGCCACTTCTGGTCTTCGGCCTGTACGGCGGCGCACTGGCCGACGCGCTCGACAAGCGGAAGCTGATCGTGTGGACGGAGGCCGGACAGGGCCTGCTGTCGGCCGCACTCCTCCTCAACGCCCTCCTCCCCCACCCCGCCGTCTGGCCGCTCTACGTGGTCGCCGCCCTCTCCTCCGCCCTGGTCTCGGTCCAGCGCCCCGCGATCGACTCCCTCTGGCCCCGCATCGTCGCCCACGAGCACATGCCCGCCGCGGCCGCCCTGAACTCCCTGCGCTGGACCGTCGGCGGCGTGGCGGGTCCCGCGCTGGCGGGTGTGGTCGTGGCGTACGCGGGCCTCGGCTGGGCCTACGGCGCGGACCTGCTGACCTTCGCCGTCTCCGTGGCCCTGATGGTCCGCATCGCCGCGTCCCCCGCCTCCCACGAGGCCGCGAAGCCGTCGCTCAGGGCCATCGCCGAGGGCGCCCGTTACGCCTGGAGCCGCAAGGAGCTCCTCGGCACCTACGCGGTGGACCTGGCGGCGATGTTCCTGGCGATGCCCCTCGCCGTCCTCCCCTTCCTGGCGGACGAACTGCACGCCAACTGGTCCCTGGGCCTGATGTACGCGACCGTCCCCCTCGGCTCGATGCTGGTGAGCCTGACCAGCGGCTGGACCTCACGGGTGCACCGGCACGGACGGATGGTCGTCGTCTCGGCCGCGCTGTGGGGCCTGGCGATCGCGGGTGCCGGCATCGTCGGCAACGTATGGCTGGTGCTGCTGTTCCTCACCCTGGCCGGCGGCTGCGACATGGTCAGCGGGATCTTCCGGGGCTCCATGTGGAACCAGACCATCCCCGACGAACTGCGCGGCCGGCTCGCCGGGATCGAGTTGCTGTCGTACTCGGTGGGCCCGACGGTCGGCCAGGTCCGCTCAGGCGGTTTCGCGGCCTGGTGGGGCGTACGGGCGTCGGTCTGGTCGGGCGGCCTGCTCTGCGCGGGTGCGGTCGGCCTCCTGGCGCTCTGCCTGCCGAAGCTGATGACGTACGACGTCCGCACGAACGAGCACGCGGTGCGGCTGCACGCCCAGCGGACGGCAGCCGCACCGGCTCAGGCACAGGCCTGATCGCCTCAGTCGTCGTCGGCGGTCCCGGCGGGCGCGTCATGCCACTTCGGGTCGTTCTCCCACTGGAGGTTGCGCTCGCGGGCGGTCTCCATCGCGTGCTGGGCCTCCTGCCGGGAGGCATACGGCCCGAAGCGGTCCTTGCCCGGACAGTCCGGCCCCTCCTCGACCTTCTTGTGCTCCAGGCAGTAGTACCACTCGCCCGGCTTGCCGACCGTGCGCTTCTTGAACAAGGCCATGACCTGCTCCTCTCGCCTACGACATGTTCCCCCACCCCGGCTCGTTAGACTCGCTGGCATGTCTGGCCAGTCGCTGCTCGTACCAGGGGAGCTCTCCCCCACCCGCTCCGTCCCCGGAAACATCCGCCGCCCCGAGTACGTCGGCAGGCCCGCGCCGACGCCGTACACCGGACCGGAGGTGCAGACGCCCGAGACGATCGAGGCGATGCGCCTCGCCGGCCGGATCGCCGCGCAGGCGATGGCGGAGGCCGCGAAGCTGATCGCGCCCGGGGTCACCACTGACGAACTGGACAAGGTGGCACACGAGTACATGTGCGACCACGGCGCCTACCCCTCCACGCTCGGCTACCGCGGCTTCCCCAAGTCCCTGTGCACCAGCCTCAACGAGGTGATCTGCCACGGGATTCCGGACTCCACGACGCTCCGGGACGGCGACATCATCAACCTCGACGTGACGGCGTACATCGGCGGGGTGCACGGCGACAACAACGCGACGTACCTGGTGGGGGACGTGGACGAGGAGTCGCGGCTGCTGGTCGAGCGCACCCGCGAGTCGTTGGCGCGCGCGATCAAGGCGGTGAAACCGGGCCGCCAGATCAACATCATCGGCCGGGTCATCGAGTCGTACGCCAAGCGCTTCGGCTACGGAGTGGTCCGCGACTTCACGGGCCACGGCATCAACTCGTCCTTCCACTCGGGTCTGATCATCCCCCACTACGACAGCCCGCACGCGACGACGGTCATGCAGCCGGGGATGACGTTCACGATCGAGCCGATGCTGACCCTGGGCACCCACGAGTACGACATGTGGGACGACGGCTGGACGGTCGTCACGAAGGACCGGAAGCGGACGGCGCAGTTCGAGCACACGCTGGTGGTGACGGAGACGGGGGCCGACATCCTGACGCTGCCGTAGCGATCTTCCAGGGGTGTGGACGCTTTTGCGCTGCACCGCGCAACTCTGGTTCGTCTACGAGGCGTTGGAGACCGGTGTCGCGCGCCTAGCGCTCCGGCTGGCGCTCCAGGAAGACCCGTCCACCGATCTCCACCCAGCCGTACGGCTGCGGAGCGGTGATTATCTGCGACCCGGCGCCCTGCGTGATGTTGAGCGCGCGGCCGAGTTGTTCGGTGAGCAGCAGGGCCGCCGCGCCCGTGGCCTCGTCCTCGTCGATGCCGTCGTCCCGGCCGGGGAAGCCGCGGGCGCGGATGCGGCCGGCGGGCTCGTCCTCCCACGCCCAGGCGTAGATCCACTCACCCTTCGGCGGCACGGGCAGGGCATCGACCTCGGCGGCCGTGGCGTACTGGCGGAACGTGCGCGGCGGGGCCCACTCCGCCCGCGCCTCGATCCAGCTGAACTCCCCGTCCTGGCGGGCCCCGACCGCACCGGCGGGTGTCACCAGCTCCTCCACGTCCAGCAGCCAGGCCGCACCGACACACGGATGACCGGCGAAGGGCAGGCGCAGGGTCGGGGTGTAGATGTCGATGACGCCACGCTCGGGGTCGTCGACGAACACGGTCTCACTGAAGCCGAGCTTCGCGGCGAAGGCCTGGCGCTCCGTCGGATCGGGCATCACCGAGCCCTCGCGGACGACACCGAGTTCGTTGCCGTAGCCGCTGTTCGGGGCACAGAAGACGCGGAGCACGTCGTAGTCAGTCACGTTGGAATTGAAGCATCGCGGGGGCGGGGATGCCTGCGGCGCCTGTGCGGGGTGGGTGGGGGCTGGTGTAGCGCCTGCGGTGTGTTGTGGGTCGGGGCCGGGGCGGGGGGTGTCCGTCCTCGGTCGGGCGGTGCTGTGTCTTTGGAGGGTGCGCGGTGATGG
>NZ_JBSFHA010000042.1:0-90128 GCF_053596855.1 Streptomyces sp. NPDC001617 | reverse complement strand
AGGTGCCGCGGGAGTTCGGCCGCCCTTGGTCATGATCCAGATGATGTCGAAGACCTTGAGCGTGTAGACGAGCCCGAGCAGCAGGGTGATCGCGGACACCGGGCGCAGCAGCGGGAAGGTGATGCTCCAAAAGCGCCGCCAGGCGTTCGCACCGTCCAGGGCGGCCGCTTCGTAGAGGCTCGCGGGGATGGACTGCAGGCCGCTGTGGAGGACGACCAGGTTGAAGGGGACGCCGATCCAGATGTTCGCGATGATCACCGAGGCGAGCGACCAGGACGGCGAGGTAAGCCAGTTCACCGGACCGATGCCGACGGCGTGCAGCGTGGCGTTGACGATGCCGGAGTCGCTGTTGAGCATCCACGACCAGGTCGAGGCCGACACGATCAGCGGCAGCAGCCACGGCACGAGGAACAGGGCCCGCAGGGTGGCCGAGAGCCGGAAGTGCTGGTTGAAGAAGACCGCGAGCGCCAGCCCGATGGCGTACTGGAAGACCAGGCACACGGCGGTGAACACCACGGTGTGCAGCAGCGCCGGATCGAAGGTCGGGTCGTCGAAGACGGTCCGGTAGTTCTTCAGACCCGTGAACGGCGCGTCGCCCTGCACGAAGGAGCGGACGGTGTAGTTGCGCAGGCTCAGGTCGAGGTTGCGGTAGAGCGGATAGGCGTAGAAGAGGACGAGATAGAGGGTGACCGGGGCGAGGAAGGCCCAGGCCGCCCACTGCGGGGAGCGGGAGCGGGGGCGGCGCCGGGGCTTGGTGCGGGCCGGGGCCGGGGCGGCGGTCGCCGCCCCGGCCCCGTCGAGCACCGGCCGGCGGTCCGGCAAGGGTGTCGTGTGCTTCATCGGTTGGCCGGAGTCCTGGTTACTTGACGGCGGACTGTGCCGAGTCGAGAGCGTCCTTGGGCGACGCCGACCCGCTGAGGGCGGACTGGACGGCCTTCCACATCTGCTCGGAGATCTTGGGGTACTTGGTGCCCAGATCGTCGCTGGTGCGTCCCTTGGCGGCCTGGACCGCGGCGACCCAGGGCTTGAGCTTGGGGTTGGCGGTCACCTGCTTGTCCTGGACCTCGGTGGTGGGGGCCACGTAGGACAGCGTCGTGTCGGTTTCGAGCAGGTTCTGGCTGTTGGTCAGGCAGGACACGAGCTTCTGCGTGGTGGCGTAGCGGCCGGTGTCCTTCTGGACCGGGACGGTGACGAACTCGCCGCCGGTCGGGGCCGCGGCGTCGCCGCCCGTGGCGGAGGGGATGGGCAGCACGCCGTAGTCGAAGCCGGCCTTCTCGGCATTGGCGAGCTGCCAGGTGCCGTTCTCGCTGAACGCGTAGTCGCCGGTGGCGAACTCCTGCCAGCTGGTCGTCTGCGTGTTGTTGATCACCGAGTTGGGGGCATAGCCCTTGTCCAGCCAGTTCTTCCACAGCGACAGGGCGGAGACCGACTGGTCGGAGTCGAGTGCGGTCAGCTTGGCTCCCGAGCCCCAGAACCAGGGCAGGAACTGGAAGCTGCCCTCCTCCGTGCCGATCGCGGAGAAGGTGATGCCCTTCTTGCCCGCCTTCTTGACCTTCGCGAGCGCCGCCGTCAGGGACTTCCAGTCCTTGACCGAGGCGACGTCGACGCCGGCCTTCTTCAGCACCGCCTTGTTGTAGTACAGGGCGAGGGTGTTGGCACCGATCGGCGTGCCGTACGTCTTCCCGCCCGACTGGCCCGCCGCGAGCAGGTTGGGGTTGACCTTCGAGGTGTCCAGCTTGTTGTCGTCGGTCGTGGTCAGTACGCCCGCCTCCGCCAGGGTCGACACCACCGGGTTGTCGACGATGAGGACGTCCGCGGAGTTGCCCTGCTGCGCCGCCAGCAGCGCCTTGTTCGTCAGGTCACTGGTGTCGAACGCGGTCCGCTTGATCTTCACCCCGGCCTCGGTGCCGCAGCCGTCCAGCAGCTTCGCCCACGCCGAGCTCTTGTCGAACTGCGGGTACGGGTCCCAGATCGTGTACGTGTTGCTGTCCGCGCCCTTGGCGGACGAACTGCCGCTGGACGAGCAGGCGGTGGCGCCGGCGGTGACGGCGACGACGGTCATGGCGGCGGCGGTGAGACGCCGTCTGGCAGATCTGTTCATTGCGTGTTCCTCATGGGTTTTGGCACAGGCGTGCCCTGGGATTGGCACAGGTGTGCCCTGGGAGGGGTGATCGGGGACTGCGGGGCTCGCCGCACCCGGGCGGTGAGTTACGTAGTCGGCCGGTAAAGGGTGCGCATGGTCAGGGGAGTGTGCGGGTGACGGTCAGGGGTGCGTAGGAGCGCCGAGGTCCGCAGCGGGGTCGGCGGACGTGGGGCCGGCGGGGGCGGTGCTCGCTCGCAACGAGATCGGCGGCGCGAGCAGGTGATGCCGGGCCGGTGTCCCGGGATGGTCCAGCCGCTCGACGAGCAGGTCGACGGCGAGGCGGCCCATCTCTTCCGCAGGCACGTCCGCCGCGGTGAGCTGCGGGGTCACCGTCTCCGCCCAGCGGCTGGCCACGACTCCGGTGACGGAGAAGTCGCGTGGCACATGGCGGTCGGCCTGTGCCAGCCCTCGGTAGAGGCCGCCGAGCGCGGCCTCGTTCAGCGTGACCAGGGCCGTGGTGGCCGGATCGTCGTGCAGGATCTGTCGCACACAGGCCTGGCCCGAGGCGGCGTCGTCCCCGCAGCAGTACGTCCGCACGGTGAGGCCGCGTTCGGCCGCGGCCTTGGTGAACCCGTCGAGACCCCGTTGGGCGGACTCGTACCCGGCCCTCAAGAGCTGCTCGGGCCGGTTGACGAAGGCGATCCTGCGGTGGCCCAGGTCCGCGAGGTGGTGCACACACGCCGCCGCCAGTTCCGTGTGGTCCAGGCCCACCCACCAGCCGCCCTCCGGGTGGGCGGTGCGGCCGATGGCGACGGAGGGGAAGTCCACCGCGGTGAGGTGGCCGAGCCGGTCGTCCTGCAGCCGGATCTCCATCAGGATCGCGCCGTCGACCCGCCGCTCGCCCAGCAGCCGCTGGAACGAACGGTCGCTGTCCACGCCGCTCGGAGAGAGCAGCACGTCGTAGTCGTACGCTGCGGCGGCCTCGGTGACGTTGCCGATGAAGTCCAGCTGCATGCCGGTGTAGTGGTTCCCCGCCGGCGGGAAGACCAGACCGATGGTGTTGGTCCGGCCGTTGGCCAGGGCCCGCGCACTCGCGTTGGGCTGGTAGCCCAGCTCGTCGATGACCCGCTGGATCTTCTGCCGGGTGTCCTCGGACACGGGGCGCTTCCCGCTCAGGGCGTAGGACACGGTGCTCCGCGAGACACCGGCCCGCTTGGCGATCTCACCGATGTTCACGGGACTCCTTGCTGGGGCGGTCGAACCGGTTCGATGATTCCAGGGAACGAAATCGGCCAGATGCCGATCGTCGAACCGGTTCGCGTGAAGTGAAGGTAGGAGCAACCCGGATCGGTGTCAACGCCTCGCGCCGAATTGCTCGTAACGGCCCGGAAACGTCGGTGTGCGCACGTGTAATACCTGGCCTGCCGTGATCTGCACCCGCTCATCAGCGGGGCGGGTGCCTGGTTCGATGGGCGGGAACATGCCGCCCCCGTCAGGGCGGCCGGCCATGCGTGGCCGACGAGATCCGTGGCGGGGGTCTTGCTGGCCGGTTTCCTCGGTGCTAGCTTTCATCGAACCGGTTCGATGAAGCATCGAGGGGTCATGGCCGCTGTCGCGGCGGCCCGCGTACATCTGGCTGGGCGCGCCGGCGATCTTTCCGGCCGAGGTGTCGGACTTGATCGCGTCCGGCAGCACACTGTTGGTGATCCCGTTCAGGGCGTCGATCTGGGCGTAAGGACTCTTGCCGAGTGATGCCGTACGAGTCCGGTCGCACTCTCGCCTTGGCGGTGCCGCCCTTGAGGTCGGTGACCTCCAGCTCGACCGAGCCCGCGAAGTCGAAGTACACCAGCGACGAGTTGTAGACCTTGCCGGAGCCGGTGGTGGCGTTGATCTCCTTCAACCGCGGCAGGGAGATGTCGGGGTCTGCCAGTCGCCGTCGGGGGCGGTCCGCGCCCGCACCTTGAAGCTGGTATTGGTCGCCACGCCCGACGGACGGGGGTATGTGACGAGCTTGGGCGCGGCGTTGTCGTCCGACTCGTCGGCCCGGGCGGCGTTGGCCGTCAGGTTGGTCAGGCCGGCGGCGAGGGCGGCCTGGAGGGTTCTGCGACGGGTCAGGCT
This sequence comes from Streptomyces sp. NPDC001617, assembly GCF_053596855.1. Lineage (NCBI taxonomy): Bacteria > Bacillati > Actinomycetota > Actinomycetes > Kitasatosporales > Streptomycetaceae > Streptomyces > Streptomyces sp. NPDC001617. The sequence goes on along the minus strand of NZ_JBSFHA010000042.1, from coordinate 85,927 downwards.
CGTGTTCATGTGCGGCTCCTTGTCAGGGTGAAGACGGAACAATCGGCCTGCACGCCGACGTGGTCGTCCAGGGGGACACGGCCTACGTCTTCTACGTCACCCACCCTGACCGCGTCGGCGCCGCCTCGGCCAGGACGTGAGGGCGAGCCGAGGTGAGGACGTGCGGAGCTCTCGGAGGTCACATCGTGGCGCGCAGGTGGCTGACGGTGACGAAGTGGTAGCCGCGAGCGCTGAGGGTGCGCAGGATCTCCGGGACCGCCGCGACCGACGTGGGGTGGATGTCGTGCATGAGGACTACGTCGTTGCGCTGTACCTTGCCGATGACGCTCAGGGCGACCTTCGCTGCGTCGGGGTACTTCCAGTCCTCGGTGTCCAGGGTCCACAGCACCGGGGAGAGGGTGGTGGCGCCGCGGACGGTGCTGTTGACGGCCCCGTAGGGCGGGCGGAAGAGGGTGGGGGCCTTGCCGGTGGCGGCCTTGATCGCGGCGCTGGTGCGGTTCAGTTGGTAGGCCACCTGCTCGGCGCTGAGCTTGGTGAGGTCGGGGTGGTTCCAGGAGTGGTTGCCCACCTCGTCGCCGGCCCGGGCCTCGGCGCGCACCAGGTCCGGATGGGCGACGACGTTCTGGCCGACGGTGAAGAAGGTGGCCCGTGCGTTGTACTGCTCGAGGTAGGTGAGCAGGGTCGCGGTCTCCGGGGCGGCGGGGCCGTCGTCGAAGGTCAGCGCGATGCAGCGGACCCGCTTGCAGTCGGTGTCGTCGCCGGAGGCCGTGTGGGTCGGCGCGGCGGCCGTCGGCGTGCTCGTCGCCCCGAGGTCGAGCGAGCCTGACGGCTGGAGGGTCTGGTGCTGGGCGCGCCTGCCGAAGGCGGACAGCCAGGGGGTGACCGTCGCCTTGGAGAGGGTCACGATGTAGGAGCCGACGGCGACGGCGCCGACCGCGCCGGCCTGGAAGATCACCCGCAGCCCGCCGTCCGCGGTGAAGGCCATGTCGTCGAGGACGCCCGGGAGGACCGACCGGTCGGCGAACGCCTCGTTCACCGTGTCCGCGTCCGTGCCCTCCCGTCCCTTGAGCTGGTTCTTCAGGGCGGTGACGAAGGCGTCCCGGGAACCGTCCGCGACGAGTGCGAGTGCGGTGCGGTACGCGCCCGCCTTCCCGTCGTACCAGTAGGTGCGGCTGGCCGGTCCGCCCGTGACGCCGGAGCCGTCCTGGGTGCTGAGCCGGACGCCGAGGACGTCCCCGGAGGCGACCAGGAACTGGTGGCTGATGTTGAGCTCGCCGTGGTGGCCCTGACACGTGGAGCGGAAGGTCGCCAGGCGCACCTCCACGTACTTCTTCATCACGTCGGTCATCGCGCTCGCGCCGGGCACGTCCGGGTAACTGGTGGCCCACGGGCAGGAGGTGCTCTCGCTGTTGTCGTTGACGAGCTGCAGGCCCTTGATCTTCGAGGGGTCCACGGACCGCACCGGGGAGACGGTGGAGGACGAGCCGGGCCGCGCTGCGGCGCTCGTCGAGCTCGCCGTTCCGGAGGATCCGGACGAGCATGCCGACGTCGCGCAGAGCGAGCCGAGCAGGACGAGAGAGGGGAGGACGAGATGTGTGCGCATAAGGACCAGAACCTGGGATCGGAGGCTTAAACGGCTTCCGATCGTCCAGGTCAGGGCCATTTTTCAGCGACCGTCGCAGTCAGTGTGAACAAAAAGCCTTCCCGGCGCTCCACGTCCGTCGTCACTCACCGTGTCCCGGGGCACACCTGCCGGTACGACACGTCGGGCACGTACGTCCGCCACTGCGCACCGGTGAGTCCGCCCCCGGCCCGGGAACACAGGACGCGAACGATGTCGTCCGGGGCGACCGGGTAGCCCTGCAGCAGCACGTCGAGGCCGCCGGCGTACAGGGTGGCGCCGTCGTCGGTGAAGGCGAGGGTGTCGATCTCGTCGCCGGCGGTGGGCAGGTCGGTGCCGAGCTGCTGCTGCCCGGCGGTGTCCCACAGGCGCAGGGTGCCGAACTGGCCGCCCACGGCGAGGGTGGAGCCGTCGGGGGAGAAGGCGAGTGCGCCCACGGCCTCGGCGGCGCTGGCGGAGGCGGTGTCCGAGGTGCCGGTCAGCAGGCCCCTGCGGGTGCGCAGGTCACCGTCCCACAGCGTCACGTGCCCGGTGGAGTCGCCGGCGGCGAGCCGGGTGCCGTCGGGGCTGAAGGCCAGCGCGGTGACCGGCTGGCCGTCGGCCAGGGCGTGCCCGCGCACGCGACCGGACGGCAGCTCGGCGTACCGGTCGGCGGAGTCGGCGAGCAGTCGGCCGTCGGGCCGCAGCGCGAGACTGCCCTGGTGAACGGTGTTCAGGGTGGCCGTCCGTCGGTGGCTGCGGGTGTCCCAGACCTCGGCCGCGCTGTCGCCGCCCGTGGAGCGCACGGCCAGCAGCGTCCGGCCGCCGGGGCCGAGGGCCAGCGCGTAGACGGTGCGGTCCGCCGCGCCGGATGTCTCGAACGACGTACGGACTTGGTGGGCGCGGACGTCCCAGACGCTGAAGCGCTGCCGCAGGGAGCCGTGCGAGGAGACGGTGTCGGCGACGGCGAGGGAACGGCCGTCCGGGCTGTAGGCCAGCTGCGGGGGGCCGCCGCCGGCGTCGGTGGGCAGGGGGCCGAGCGTGGTGCGGGCGAGGACGGCTCGGGTGCCAGTGGCACGCAGTTCGAAGCGGTAGCCGCTGCCGGAGCGCGTGGCGGTGGCCAGGACCGAGCCGTCCGGGCTGAGCGCGGTCGCGTCGGCCGGCGTGCCCTGCCAGCGGGCGTCCAGGCGGTCGCTCACGTCATAGGTGCGGACCGTGGCGTTGTCCAGGTAGCGCAGCGTCCGGCGGCTCGTGTCCGGGTCCCAGGCCAGGTACCTCACCTCGGCGCCGGCCAGCGGTTGGTGGAAGACCTGCCCGCCGCCGTTGGCCAGCCGCCACACGGCGATCTCCTCGTCGTCGGCCGTGGCCAGGAACTCCCCGTCCGGGGAGAGGACGGCGTCGGTGAAGCCAGTGGTACCGGCGCTGGCGAAGTCGGCGACCTCTCGCCCGCCGGAGACGTTCCAGACCTTGGACGTGTTTCCCAGAACGGCGGCCAGACGTCGGCCGTCCGCGCTGAACCGCAGCAGCCGCGAGCCGCCGTCCGCTCCCGATCCGGTACCACAGACGTTGCCCCGTGCCTTCTCCCAGGCACCCGCCAGCTTTCTGCCCTGGACGGTGTCCCACACCTGGGGGGCGCCGCCGGCCGTGCAAAGGGCGAGGAGACGGCCGCCCGGGCCGACGGCGGCGGTGGTCAGGGCGCGCGGCACGTCCGTGGTGAACAGCGCCCTGCCGTCGCCGGTCCTGCGCACGCGCACCGCGCCGGCGCCGTCCGACGGACCGGTGAGGTAGGCGCTGCCGTCGGGCGCCCAGTCGACCGTGTCGCCCAGGTCGGCGACGGTTCGGCCGGAGGCGAGGTTCCACAGCTGGTCGCCGTCCTGACCGATGACCACGAGGAAGCGGCCGTCGGGGCCGCCCTCGGCGACCTCCGTGCCGGCGGGCAGACGATAGGCGGCGGTGACGCGGTGGTCGGCCACGTTCCGGACGGTCACCCTGCCGTCCGTGACGGTGACCAGGGAGCGACCCTGGCCGGTGAGGAAGCGCCGGACGTTCTCGCCCGTCTGCGGGTCGGTGAAGGCGTCCCGCTCGGGCCGGGCCAGGGCCTCCAGCAGGGCCGAGCGGGACTCGGTCAGCGGGGCGAGCCGCCAGGCCGCGACGGAGAGCCGGGCGGCCGTGCGTGGGTCGGCGGAGTGCAGGCCGGCGGCCACCGTGGCCAGGCGGCGGGCGGCCGCCTTGGCTGCCTCCTCCTCGCTCGTCCGGCCCCGCTGCCAGGCCAGCAGGCCCGCGGCGAGCGCGAGCACCAGGAACGCGGACAGGCCCGCGGTGAGCATGCGGGTACGGCGGGTGGCCCGTGCCTCGGCCTCCCGCTCGGCGTCGCGCGCGGCGCGCGAGGCGTCGAGGAAGGCCCGCTCCAGCTCCGCGAGGTCGTCCCGCGAGGACCCGCCGAACAGCTCCGCGGCCTGGACCAGCCGCGCCCCCCGGTACAGCACTCCCGCATCCCGGTCCAGCTGATCCCAGGCGCGGGCCGACTCGCCGAGCAGCCGCTGCGCGTGCAGCCGCTCCCGGCCCTCCTCGATCCAGCCCGCCAGCCGCGGCCAGCCGGTGATCAGCACCTCGTGGGCCAGCTCGACGGTGTCGCCGTCCAGGGTGACCAGCCGCGCGGCGGCGAGGCGTTCCAACACGTCCCGCGCGTCGGGCCCCAGCTCGGGCCGGGACGCCGGCCGGCGCGTGTCGGCGGCGCCGTCCCCGGGTGCGATCAGCCGCAGCAGGACGCGGCGGGCGATGCGGGCCTGCTCCGGCGCGAGGTCGCCGTAGACCTGTTCGGCGGTGGCGGCGAGTGCCCCACGCACGCCGCCCGCCTCCTCGTACGCGGCCAGGGTGAGGGTGCGGCCGCGGCGGCGGCGCCAGGTCTCCAGCAGGGCGTGCGAGAGCATCGGCAGGGCGCCCGGCTGGTCGGTGACCTCGTCGATGACGCGGGCGGTGAGCGCGCGCTCGACGTTCAGGCCCTCGGCGGTCGCGGGCCGCGTGATCACGTCCCGCAGCTCCTCCCGGCCCATCGGCCCGATCAGCAGGGTCGCTCGGCCGACCGCTTCCGCCAGCCCCGGATGGGTGCCGCAGTGGCCGTAGAAGTCGCCCCGTACGGCGATGGCCACGCGCAGCCGGCTCGACCGGTCGCGGGCGGACAGCAGTAGATCCAGGAAGCGGTCGCGTTCCGCGCGGTCGGGGCAGAGGGTGAACAGCTCCTCGAACTGGTCGACGATCACCCAGGTGTCCTGGCCGCCGTCCTCGCCGTCCTCGCCGTCCCCGCCGTCCTTCGGGACGAGCGCCCGCTCGTGCGTGCGCGCGGGCTGTTCACCAGGGGTGAGCACCCGGATCACGGCGGGACGGTCGGAGCCCTGAGCCTGCCGCAGAGCGGGGATCAGCCCGGCCCGCAGCAGGGACGACTTTCCGCTGCCGGAGGGGCCGGACACGGCCGCGAACCGGTGCGCGCGCACCAGGCCCAGCAGCTCGCCGACCTGCTTGTCCCGGCCGAAGAAGAGATCGCTGTCGCCCGGTTCGAAGCGGGCCAGTCCTCGGTACGGTGCCCGTTCCTCGGTTGAGGGTGCCCGGACCTCGGCGTCCGCCTCCCGCCAGCGGCGCTCCCATTCGTCGGGATCGGCGTCCAGCACCTCGGCGTACGCCCGCACCAGCGCGAGCGAGGGCAACTGGTCGCCGGCCGCCGCCTGGGACAGCGCGGTCGTCGAGTAGCCCGCCCGCTCGGCCATCTCCCGGTACGGCGGCTTTCCCGCCTTCTCGCGCAGCAGGCGCAGTTCGTGCGCGAGCCGCTGCACGGGCCCGGCTTCGGGATCCACCGGTTTTTCGCGTCGTCCCACCGGGCGGTACCTTCCGACTTTCCAACACAGCCTTGATCGAGCGCCCAAGCTACGTTCGGCCGCCGATTCGAGGCAATTCCGGCCCATTGCGCGGACGCGGGCCCGACGACCGACACAGCCGTGCCTCCGGCTGGTACGGCCGGAGGCACGGAGTGGAACTGTCCCGGGAGCTTGGCGGTCTTGATGAAGTCCGGTGCGGCACCGCGCCCGTAAGGGGCGCGGGGAACTGCGCGATCAGCCCCCACCGGCCCGCCGGTTCATCACCGCCCTTCCAGCGGAGCGCTCAGCGCACAGTGCGGTACGCCGTGTGGATGGTCTCCGTGGCGGTGTTGCCGTCGGTGTCGGTCAGGGAGGCTCGGAAGGAGACGGTGCCGGGCTTCTTCGGGTGGATGAGGGTGAGGTACCGCTTGCCGGCGTGGTCCGTGTGGACGGCGACCGGCTTCCAGGTGCGGCCGCCGTCGTACGACACGCGTACCGTCAGCGACTTGAGGTGGCCCTTGGTCGCGGCCGGGCCCTGGAGTGACAGCGGCACTGTGACGCGGGCGCCCGCCTCGGCGGTGTCGGTCAGGCTCAGCTTCGGGTGGAAGCGGACGACGGAGAGGGGGAAGGGGACCCCCTTGGTCTCACCGTTGTCGCGGGAGGTGAAGGTCCACGCCGCGTCCACGTGGTCGCTGGTCCTGTAGTCCATGGTGCGGTCGGTGCTGATGGACAGCCGGTAGCGCGTCGGCCCGGCGGGCAGGCCGCCGTAGACGCTCAGGCAGGTGTCGTCGGTGGTGGAAGTGAAGACCCGGGAGCCGGAGCTGAGCCGGGTGGTGATGGTGGCCTGGGGGAGGTAGGCCAGGTTGCCCGGGCCGTCGGAGAACATCGGCACGCACACGTAGTAGAAGCCGCCGAGCCGTTTGGCGCCGGTTCCGGAGGCCGGCGCGACGGCCGGGCCGTGGACACCGCGGCCGAACGTGACCCGGTACGTGTGGCCCCGCTCGAAGCGGCGGTCGGTGAGGAAGTTGAACATGTCCTCGTTGTGCGAGCCGTTGCCGATCACGGCGCCCAGGTTCCAGCGCAGCCCGCGGTCGGTGCTCAGGTACTGCACGACGGAGGCGGTCGGCGCCGGGCGCCGGGCCCCTTCCAGGGCGACGGACGCCCGGCCGAGCTGCGGCCAGTCGGGGATGGACCAGTTCACCTGGGGCGTGGTTTCGGCGCCGGTCAGGGTGGTCGCGACGGAGGCGTTCACCCGGGCCATGTCCCGGGTGCCGGAGAAGCTGCGGTTCAGACCGGTGAAGAAGGAGCCGGTACGGGTGGTGACCAGGTTGTACGCCGGGGAGGTGGCGGTGCGCTGCCAGATCCCGCCGAACTGGGCGACGAAGGAGTCGGCCGGGACGCCGGAGCCGATCTGGCCGAGGGCGGTGTCACCGGCGTCGACGGTGTTCCCGCCGACGTAGTCGTAGGCCGGCTTGGCGCCGTGGGCCGCGAAGAGGACCTGCGCGTCGCGCGGGGTGGCCCGGCGGTCGGGGGCGGTGATCTTCACCGGCTTGGCCCTGCGCCCGTCGAGGGCGAGGCTGGTGTCGCGGTCGAGCGTCAGGCGGGGTGCCACCAGCAGGGCGGTCTTCCCCCGGGGGTCGGTGGTCTGGACGTCGACCACGTAGTGGCCCTTGGGCAGTCGCAGGGTGACCGTGCCGTCGGGGTGGTTCTTGCCGTCGTCGAACGGTGTGTACTGCTTGCCGGTGTCCAGGTTCGCCACGATGACGCCGGGCGCGTCGTCGCGCTTGCCGTCGCGGCGGGTGACGGTCAGATTCAGCTTGTGCGACTCCACCTCACGGATGACGCCCAGGGCGGTGCGCACGCTCTGCCCGCCGCCGCTCGCGGTCACCGCACCGGAGTAGGCGCCGTCGGCGCCGCCGAGCCGGGTGTCGGCGGTGACCGTGGCCTGCGCGGTGCCGCCGGTCGGGACGGTCAGCCGGGCCGGGGAGACCGTGAACATGCCGGTGGGTGCGCTGCCGCCGTCGGGACCGGTGACGTCGGAGGTCAGGTCCAGGGTGACGGGCTTCGTGCCCGAGTTGCGGTAGGTCAGCGTCCGGGTCGCCGGCTGGTCGTCACTGTGCGGCCAGGCGGCGGTGCCGAAACCGACGGAGGACGGCTCGGTGGTGACGTCGGCGCCGGTCGCCCGGGTCAGGTCGACCCGGCCCGCCCCGACCTCGTACGCGGTGGTGCCGGTCAGCGGCAGGGCCGATGCCGTCAGCGCGGCCTTGATCCGGTCGCCGGTCCAGTCCGGGTGCTCCTGGGCGAGGATCGCGGCGGAGCCCGCTATGTGCGGGGTGGCCATGGAGGTGCCCGACATCTTCACGTATCCGGGCGCCACCTCCTCGCCCTCACTGCCGTGGGCGGCGCGCGCGGCGACGATGTCGACACCGGGCGCGGCGATGTCCGGCTTCAGCGCGCCGTCCGCGGTCGGGCCGCGGCTGGAGAAGTCGGCGACCTTGTCGTGCCGGTCCACCGCGGCGACGGTCAGGGCCGACGCGGCCGAGCCCGGAGTGCCGACGGTGGTGTCGGAGGGGCCTTCGTTGCCCGCGGCGATCACGAACAGGGCGTGGGAGGAGGCCGACAGGTTGTTCACGGCCTTCTCCAGCGGGTCCACCCCCGGGGTGTCGGTGGAGCCCAGGCTCATGCTGACGACCTTGGCGCCCTGCGCCACGGCCCACTGCATACCGGCGATGATCGACGAGTCGGATCCGACGCCGGTGTCGTCCATGACCTTGCCGACGAGCAGCTTCGCGCCGGGCGCCACACCCTGGTACTTGCCGTGGCTCTCCGCACCGGAGCCGACGATGGTGGAGGCGACGTGGGTGCCGTGGCCCTGCCTGTCGTCGGTCGAGCCGGTGTCGGAGCCGGTGTCGGAGCCGGCGAAGTCCTTGGTCTTGAGGATGCTGCCCTTGATGTCGGGGTGGGTGGCGTCGACGCCGGTGTCCAGGACGGCGACCTTCACGCCCTTGCCGTCGTAGCCCTGCTTCCAGGCCGCGGGGGCACCGATCTGCGCGACACCGCCCTCGGGATCGGGGGCGCCGCTGTCGTCCTGTGGGGTTGCCTTGACCCGCCCGTCGAGCCACACCCGGTCGATGCCGGGCGCGACGGCCACGGCGGTGTGGTCGGCATCGACCGGGTCGGTCAGCGCCCGCCACAGGTCGCCGACGTCCGGCTTGTCGGCGGCCAGTGCCACGCCGCGGACGGCGGGCAGCACTCGTTCGACCTCAACGTCGGCGGCTGCCAAGGCACGTCGGGCACCGGCCTGGATGCCACTGCCACCCCGGTAGGAGACGATCAGCGGCACCTGCTTGCGATGGGCGTCGTCGTAGCCGTCCTTGACGAGCTGCGTGATGTCGAACAGGCGACGGTCCAGTCGCCCGCTGTCCAGCAGCCGGGTCGCGTCCTGCGGGACGACGTAGGTGTGGCCCGCGAACCGTCGTATCGAGAAACCGACGTGCCCGCGGCCCTTACCGCGCCGCACGTCTGTCACCCGGCCCGTGCCGTCCATGCTCACGGTGTCACCGGTCACCAGCGTCACATGGACGCCGGCCCGGGCCTGCCCGCTCGCCGCCGTGGCCGACAGGTCCGCCGACGGGCCCGCTGCCGCCGGGGTGACGATGGTGGCGGCGAGCCCGGCCACCGCCACCACGGCCGGTATCCCGTACGTGGCACTCCGCGCCGACAGTCTCTTCCCGTTCAGGCTGTGCTTGTTCCGCAATGTGCTGTCTCGCTTCCCCGTAAGTCGGTGGATGGCCGCGGATGAGGCCCGTCTGCGCGGGCGCACGGGCGGCCCGGGCCCGCACAAGGGGGGCGTGTGAGCCGGGGCCGCGTGTGCCGTCGGCGGGGGGAGTGCCGTCGGCCGTGAACGAGTCTTGGCCCGCGGGGAATTGGTCAGTAGCCCCTCTCGGGCACTGAAAAATCGAGGGAGGCCCCGGTCCGCGCGAGGTCTCGGCCGTTCGGCCGGTGTGCGCGGCCCGCTGCGCGGCCGTCAAGACCCACATGACCCGGCTTCTCACCAAGCTCGGTGCCCGCGACCGTGGGCAACTCGTCGTCCGCGCCTACGAGTCGGGTCTGGTCGCCCCGGGGAGGTCCCACCCGGCCCCGGGCACCTGATACCCGGGCGTGACACCGGAGTCGGGTCGATACGACACATCCCCCGCGCCGCCGGACCCTGATCGAGTGGTCCGGGCCGAGGCGTCGGCTCCGCCCGGGGCGCGAGCACGTTGCGGGCTCCTATGCGGGTGTCGTATGGACCAGGCGGCCGTGGAAGATGAGTGAGGCGGCCTGTTTCAGGCGGCGGACGCGGATGCTGACCTCGTAGGCGTCGATGCCGTCGATGGCGGCGACGCTGGTGGTGAGATAGCGGTAGAAGTCCTCGGCGTCGCGGCAGATGACGCTGACCATCAGGTTGTGGTGGCCGCTGATGGCGCCGGCGAAGGCGACCTCGGCGTGCCGCGCGAGTGCCTCCCCGGCTTGTTCGAGGCGGGCGGGGGAGACGCGCAGCCAGAGGGTGGCGTTGAGGGTGTGGCCGAGGCGCTCGGGCAGCAGTTCCACGTCGTAGAAGAGGGTGCCCGAGGTCTCCAGGGCCTCCAGGCGGCGGGCGACGCGGGCGTTGGACCAGCCGGTGAGCTCGGCGAGGCGGGTGTGGGTGGTGCGGCCGTCCTCGGCGAGGGCTTTCAGCAAGGGGGTGTCCTCGTCCGTGGGGGGCCGCAGTGGTCCGGCGGGGGCGGGTGGCCGGTCGGCGGTGAGCTGCCGCACCTGCTCGGGGGTGAGGCCGTCGCCGTAGGCGGTCCATTCGCTGCTGCCGGTCTCGCCGAAGGGGTGCAGGAGGAGGTCGATGCTGACGTCCAGGACCGAGGCGGAGCGGGGCAGTTGACGCAGGAGGATGTCGTCGCGTTCGGCCTCGACGGGGGAGCGGATCATGCAGATGATCTCCGAGCCGCCGGAGGCCAGGTTGGCGTAGGCGATGTCCGGCCGCTTGGCCAGGGAGTCCGCCAGGGGCCCGACCCGGTCGGGGCGGGAGCGGATGCGGGCCACCCACTGGGCCTTGCCGTAGACGGCCGGGTTGACCAGGCCGACCACGCGCATCACCCCGCTGCGGTGCAGGGCGTGGTAGCGGCGGGCGGCCGTCTGCTCCGACACGCCGGTCACCTCGGCGATGTGCCGGAACGGGAGGCGGGGTGCGCACTGGAGCGCGTGGAGGATTTTCCTGTCCACATCGTCGATCACGAGAGGAGTCTGGCACATCGCTGAGGCTGGGTAGATGTTTCTGTTCGTTTCGAGCTATTGAGTTCATGGTTATGGGCTATGAGGCGGATGCTGGTCGTGTCCAGAAGAAAGGGCGTGACTCCCATGGGTACGCGGCTGGCGCCGACGGCGGCCTGCATCGGCACCTTCGTCCTGCTGACGCACCTCACCGCGGCGGGCGTGGTGCCGTCCCACCGGGCGGCGCTCCCACACGCCGGTCTCTCTCGCATCCAGCGGGTGATCGGTGACATGGCCCCGGCGCCCGCCACGGCCCTCGTGGGGGCTGCCCGGCGGAGCGTCGGCGTCGGTCCCTGACCGGCCCGGAGCGCCGTCCTCGCATCCCCCGCCGGCGCTCCGGGCCTCTTGGACCGCACTGTGCCGACGATCCGGTTACACCACCGCACACGAGCAGCACCACTTGCCCAGAGAGGCATCCGTCCCCGTGGACCTCACCGCCGACGCCTTCCGCTCGACAGCCCCGTTCGACGTCCTCGCCAAGCTCCTCGGCCAGCCGGCACACACCGACTGGCTCGACGAGAGCTTGTCGTGGAAGCAGACCCGCTACATCGGTGAGTTGTCCTTCCTGCCCTGGCACGGCGACAGCCACTACTTCCGCAAGATGCTCTCCCCGACGGTGCTGAACGTCGCCGACGCCGAGGTCGGCACGCAGGTCGAGGTCGTCCGCGCCGATCCCGGCGACCCGGTCAGGCGGATCCGTGTCACCGTCGCTGGCGGCCCGTTCAGGCGCGTCCGTCCTCATCCCGAGTTCCGCGCCCATCTGGCCGCGTACCGGGCGGAGTTCGGCCCGACGGCGTAAGCCGCAGGGCGCCATCACCCACCGACGTCTGGTGGGACGCCACCGGCCGCGTCCCCCAGGCAGGGTCTGCCTGCTTCAGCATGGCGGCCCTTGAGCACCACCCACCCCTCCCCACCCAACCGACTGCGGCGCACCACGCCGTACGGGAGAAAACGGAGAATTTCCGTGAACGTCACCACACCGGCGAGCGGGTCGACGGACAGGCGGGCGGCCACCATCGTCATGGCCTGCCTCGGCGTGTTCGTCGCCTACCTGCCGATCACCACGGTTGCCGTCAGCCTGCCCGCCATCCAGCGGTCGCTGAACACCTCGACCGCCCAACTGTCCTGGGTCCAGGACGCGTTCGTCCTGCCCATGGCCGCCTTCATCCTGACCGCCGGCGTCTTCGGCGACGTCCACGGCCGCAAGAAGGTCTTCCAGGCCGGCCTGTTCTTCAGTGCCGCCGGTGCGACGGTCGCCCTGTGCGCACACAACATCCAGACCCTGTGGGCCGGACAGGCCCTGGCAGGCCTGGGCTCGGCGGCGCTGCTGCCCACCACGCTCGCGCTGATCAGCCACGCCGTGCCCGACTTCCGCGAGCGCGGCAAGTTCATCGGCATGTGGGCCATGGCCCTGCTCGCGGCCCTGGCCGTCGGCCCGGTCATCGCCGGCGTGATCCTCGACCACTACTCATGGCGCTGGATCTACCTGCTGTCCGTCCCCCTCTCGCTGCTCGCGCTGGCCATCGCCGCCCCGCTGCTGACCGACTCGCGCGCCCCGCACGGACGCAAACTCGACTGGCCCGGCCAGATCACCGCGGCCGTCGGCGTGACCGCCCTGGTCTACGGCGTGATCGAGGGCGGCGCCGACTCCTTCACCACGCCGAAGGTGGTCGCCGCCCTCGCACTGGGCGTCGTCGCGCTGATCGCGTTCGTCGTGGCCGAGAAGCGCAGCGCCAGCCCCATGCTGGACCTCGCGGTCTTCCGCAGCGCGGCCTTCACCGCCACCGCCCTCATCGCCCTGATCACCTTCCTCGGGCTGATCGGCTTCTTCTTCGTCCTCAGCCTGTACTTCGGCATGGTCCAGCAGCTCGGCACCCTGGAGGCCGGCGCGCGCCTGCTGCTGGTCCCCGCCGCCGCGATCGTGGCCGGTGACCCGGCCGGACGCCTCATGCACCGCGTCCCGGCACGTTGGATGATCACCGTCGGGCTGCTCCTGATCGCCGGGCCCCTGCTGGCCATGACCAACCTCGACGCCCACACCTCCTACGGCTCCATCGCCTGGCGGCTGATCGTGCTGGGCATCGGCCTCGGCCTCGTCACCACCCCGATGACGGCCACCGCCGTCGCCGCCGTGCCGCACCATCTGGCAGGCATGGCCTCGGCCGCCAACAACGCCTTCCGCCAGGTCGGCGGCGCGCTCGGCCCGGCCGTCCTCGGCGCCCTGCTGTCCACCCGCGCCGTCCACACCCTGCCCGGCCACCTCGCCGACTCGGGCGTGACCGGCACCCAGGCCCACACCATCGTCGCCACCGCCAAGGACGGCGGCCTGGGCGCGGTCGCCGGGATGAACCTCGGCTCCACCGCCGGCCAGGTCTACGGAGCCCTGGGCGACTCCCTCATCGACGGCATGCGGCTGTGCTTCATCGTGGCGGCGGTGCTGGTGCTGATCGCGGCAGGGTGCGCGGTCACCCTCCTGCGCCGTCCCAAGCAGGCCGCGGGGGGTGCGGCGAAGGGCGCAGGCACGGCACAGCACGACCGCCCGGGCGCCTCCGCCGAGAACGCCCGGGCGGCGGGCACCGCTCAGCCCGTGGGACACCGGCGCGGCTGACCGGGCGGTACCAGGGGCGGGGCATCGCCCGGGCCGGTCACACCGGCGCGGGCGATGCCCCGCCCCCGTGCCGTGCCGACGTTGTCGCCGCGTCCGGGGTGCCGTATGCGGTGACTCCGTGGCGGGCACCGAGCAGGGTGATGGCCCGGCACGCCGTCCATACAGATGTCGTCGCCGGCATCTGCCCCGAACTTCCTTGGGGCGTAGGGTAGTTGGTCAGGCGTGGAGCCGACGGGTGGCAGATCGCCCTCGACCTCGGGCTTGGTTTCCCCTAACACCCGGAACGGGACGCGGCCACCGCGGTCGTCTCCGCCCTCCGCCGCCGCGGGGGCCTGGTGCGTGCGGGTGCACGGCGTACCGGCGACGGTAGACGTTTGTATGAGTTGCCGAAGCATGGAACGCGCCGTACGCCGAGCCGGTCGCCCGGGCAGGCCCCTTGCGGCTCACGCCTCCGGCGCGGAGTCCGTGACCCGGCCGAGGAGCGCGGTCAGCAGGCCGGCGTCCTGCGGGCGGCTCCGCGGTGTTGTGGAGGTCCGGCCCGGCGGACCCGGCAGACGCAACGGCTCCGCGGTGACGGCCCGCATGGGGCCGTCCGGGACGTCCGGCTACTGGTCGGCAACGCCGGCGTGGTCGGATACCGCGCCGGCCGAAGTCGACCTGGAGGAGGCCGACCGCCTGCTTACCCTCAACGCCGTGGCGCCGGTCCGTTGGTGCGTGCGGTCCTGCCCGGCCTGGTCGCCGCAGGCGAGTGCAGCGTCGTCACCATCACCTCTGCACGCTGCGAAGGCCGCGACCGTCGCCTTCGCTCGCCGTCTCGTCGACGGACTCCGGGGGACGGCGGTCCGGACGCAGGTGGTCTGCCCGTGCGTTGTGGCGACGGACTTCGACGCGGGCGCCGGGCACCACCTGCCATGGACGAAGCCCGCGCAGGTCGTGGCCCGAACCAGTCCGGTGGGCCTGCCTCGACGCCGACAGGGCGCTGCAATCTCCCCGGGCAACCGCCCCTACGGGTGTGCGAGCTGTTTGACCTGGCGCAGGACGGACGATGTCTCCACCCTCCCGATGCCCTCGACGCCGCGGATGCCGCTGATGAGGTAGGCGTACAGCTCTCTGTGCGTGGCGAAGTGCGCGGATACGACGATGTTGGAGTCGCCCGTGACGGCCGCGGCGAAGCTCACCTCGCGGTGGCCGGCGAGTTCGTGCCCGACGTGGGTCAGGTGGGCGGGGGCGACGGTGAGCCACAGCAGCACCCGGAACCCGTGGCCGAGCTGCTCATGGTCGAACTGCACGCTGTAGTGGAGGACACCGGCCGAGCGCAGACGCTCCAGCCGGCGCCGGACGGCCGACTCCGACTGGCCAGTGACCTGGCCGAGTTCGGTGAGCGGAGCTCGTCCGTCGTGTCGCAGCGCCGCCAGGAGCACATCGTCCACAGCCGGCCGCCGGGTTGGTCCGCCGGACGGCTCCGCGGGCGGAGGGCGCAGCGCGGCCTCCTGCTCCGGGGTGAGCGCATCGATGCGCGGGACCCGGCCGAGCGGGCCCTGATGGAAGGAACGCAGCAGACAGTGGGCGCTGACGGAGGAGATCTGGGCACTGCGCCGGAGCCGGTCCAGGACGAGCCCGTCCCCGTCAAGCACACCGCACACCACCTCGGTGCCTCCGGAGGCCACGGCGACGTAGACCGTGTCCGAGCGCCGGGCCAGCGTGTCCGCCAGGCTCTCGGCGGCATCGGGCACACAGCCCAGCCGGACGATCCAGCTGCCCCCGCCCGGCCTGCGGTCGTCGGTCATGCCCACCACCCGCAGGTTCGCGAGGGTGCACAGCCGGTGGAAGCGGCGGGCGACCGTTCGGTCGGAGACGCCGAGCACGGCTCCGATACGGCTGAACGAGGCGCGCCCGTCGATCTGGAGGGCCTGCAGCAGCTTGAGGTCGAGTGTGTCGAGGGCGTCGCGTTCCGGGGAGGCCGCGGTCATGTCCTGCTCCGTGGATCGGTGTCGGGGAGGGCGGCCGGGGCCCGATGTCTGTCTGTCGCGGGGAGACCCGGGACCCGTTGGGGGAGTACGGTCCCGGGTCTCGCGCGGGGCGCCGTCCCGTCCCGGAGGGCGCCCGTACCGGTACGGCTGCTCCGCTCAAGAGGCCGGTCCGGTACGTCTGTGAAGGCGTCGGTCAGGTATCGGGATGGGCCAGTTCGAGGTCCAGACCGTCCTGGTCGTGGCCGCTGTCCACCGTCAGGTGCACCCTCACGGGCGGGTAGCCGGCTGCGATGACCGTGTATTCGCCGGCGTCGAGATCGGTGAAGGCGTAATCGCCGTCCGTCGCGGTGGCCACGTCGGCCACGACATCGCCGACGGCGTTCACCAGCGTCACCCGCGCATCCGCCAGGGGCGTGCGGCCGGCGCCGCCGCGTACGGTTCCTCGTAGCCGCGCGCTCGGCCGCAGTGGCAGATGCACCTTGGCGGTGCCGGCGTCGGACAGCCGGATCGGAAGCGCGGCCGGCCGGAAGCCGGTGGCGGTCGCCCGCACCTCCACCGTGCTGTCGGCGTACGGCAGTTCCCGTAAGGCGAATCGGCCGTGCTCGTCGGTCAGGCCGGCCGCGAGCACCGCGCCGTGCACGTCCGTCACGGTCACGGCGGCTGCCTCCAGGGGCTGCCGGTTCTTCTCGTCGGTGACCGTGCCCGCCAGCCCGCGGGCCGGGGGCAGGACGACGTCGTATGCCGTCGGCTCCGCCCCGAGCAGCAGGGGCCGCGCCTGCGGCCGGTGGCCGAAAGCCGCCGCGACCAGGAAGTACGCCCCGGACCCGGGAGCGTCCAGGTGGTAGGTGCCGTCGCTGCGCGCCACGGTCCGTCCCAGCCGGCGTCCGATCGGTGAGACCAGGGTCAGCGTCGCGCCCGCCATGCCGCTCCCGTCTGCGTCGCGCACCCGGCCCGAGAGCCGCGGGCCAGGCGGTCGGCAGGCCGAGGGGAGGTGTGCGGTGTCCGCGGTGGTGCGCGTCGCCTGGTCGGGCGACGCCTTCGGCGTCCCGCCGTATGCCGTCCCGGTGTTGGGTACGGCCGAGGGACGCGGGCGGCGGATCAGGACCGCGGCCGCCAGCGCGGCCAGCAGGAGCAGACCGGCGCTGACGGTCAGGCACAGTCTCAGTCCGCCGAGGAACGACTCGCCCAGCGCCGTCAGAGCACGTCCGCGGTCGGCGCCCAGCTGCATGCGGCCAACCGCGCTCAGGCCGCTGTCGGCGACGGCATCGGTGATGCGCCGGGCCGTCGCCCCGTTCAGCCCCGCATCCGCGAGGTGCCCGGGCAGCGTGCTCGTGGCCTGTGCGGACAAGACGGCGCCCAGTACGGCCGGGCCGAGCGCCGCGCCCAACTGGCGGAACGCGTTGCTGCCCGCCGAGGCCATGCCCGCCAGCTCGAACGGCACGGAGCTGACAGCCGTGTTCGTCATCGGCGTGATCACGAAACCCAGGCCGAGCCCCAGCAGCGCCAGCCGCCATGACAGCGCACCCAGCGAGGTGTGGGCCTCGGCGCCCGTCAAGGACAGCAAAGCCCCTGCGGCCACCAGCAGACCGCCCGTGATCAGCACTCGGGCGGTGACGTGCCGGGTCAGTCGGCCCACCAGCGGGCCGATGACCAACGTCGCCCCGCTGACCATGATCATCCGCTCGGCCGCTTCCAGCGTGGTCAGCCGCTGGACGACGCCGTAGTACAGGCTCATCACGAAGTAGAAGCCGATCAGCCCGAGAAAGGTGATCATCGCGACCAGCGTGGCGCCGACGAAGCCGGGGCTGCGGAACAGCCTCAGATCCAGCATCGGGCTCGGGCTGTGCCGTTCCACCATCACGAAGGTGAGGGCGGCGAGGCCGGCCAGTGGCAGGGCCACCAGCACCTCGGTGTCCGTGAACGAACCGGCGCCGCCCTCGATGACGCCGTACACGAGCGCGGTGACCGCCACCGCGGCGGTGAGCTGCCCGAGCCAGTCCAGCCGTCGCCCCCGCGGCGCCCGGGAGTCGGCCAGGAGAGGTATCGACGCGGCCAGGGCGATCAGTGAGACGGGGATCGGCAGCAGGTAGATCCAGCGCCAGGCGGCATGGTCCAGGATGCCGCCGGCGATCAGCGGGCCGGAGGCCAGGGCCGCAGACAGGGCGGTTGCCCACATTCCCACGTACCTGCCGCGCTCGCGCGGGTCCGGCACCGCATGGCTGATCAGCGCCAGCGTGGTCGGCAGCAGTGCCGCGGCACCGAGGCCGGCGAGGCCCTGCCCGGCCCACAGCACCTCAATGGAGTGGGCGCTCAGCGCGGTGGCGGCACCTGCGGCCGAGCACAGCAGGCCCGCCTGGAACACCCTCTTGCGGCCGTGCACGTCCCCCAGCACCCCGGCGGTCAGGATGAACGCGGCCATCGGCAGTACGAACGCGTCCGTCACCCACTGCAGTTGGGAGGTCGGCGCGTGCAACGCCCGTTGGATCGCGGGCAGGCTGACCGACACGGTGGTCACCGGCATATAGGCGACGAACACACCGACACAGGCCATGACCAGCGTGGCCGTACGACGATCCGGCAAGGCGGCGACCGGTGCGGTGGTTGTCGTGGCGTTCACAGAGCTTCCTTTCGCGACCATGCCGCACGAGTGGTGCGCCATGCTCCCGGACTGGCCATGCCAATCTCCGCCCCGAAGTGCTCCGGCACCAAGGATCCGTTGCCGAACGGACAAGAACCGCCATCTGCCCCGTGCATGCGCGGATATTGCGCCGGCCCAAGGGCGGCACGGTGTTCCATATTCCGCGTCCGAGTTGACCCGCCACCACGCAAGCCGTGTCTGCACGACGAGAAGGTCAGCCGTCCGAGTGTCCAGAGCGCGTGGGCAGATGCCGCGCGGGTACGCCTCGGCGAAAGGGTTCTTGAGCCGGCGCCCTGCGCCGGGGCGTCGGCAGGAGTCCGTCGCGCATGACGGCGGGCGGTCATGATCTCGGGTTGCGGGCTGCTGACCGGCGGCAGGACGCACAGCTGAGCCGTCTGAGCTTCATGTCTGGGATGCCGTGCTGGACTCGCGGCTCCCGCTGCGGGCACAAGGACCGTCCGGCAGTCACAGCCTGCACTTCCAGTTGAGCGCATTCACCAGGCACCGTCCGACATGTGCGCAGGGCAACCCCTGCCTGGGCTGCGGCAAGTCCGCCACGGGCCCCCGCAGACCGTCCGCGGGACCGGCGCCGACGCCGGCACTGATGCGATCACCCGCAGCCAGGACGGAACTTGACCAGCACGCGCGGCAACTCCGACAACCTCCGCCAGAGCGCAATCCACGCAACGACTGCGCGGAGTCTCTGCGCGCTGGAAGGTGAGTCCGCTGCGTGCGAGTTCCAGGCCCACTCCCGAGGCGGGACGATCGTCTTGGCGCCCAACTGGGCTTGTCCTTCCGGGAACACGTTCGGGACGTGGGTTGGACACAAGGGCAGGCGTTGATCGACAAGGGCCGTCCAGATGCTCGAAGGACTCATGATCCGTCGGCTGTCCGCCCAGGTGGCCCTTCGCGACTGCAGGTTGGGAACCGAGTGGCGTGAGGCTGCGGCCCAGCCGACCGCGCGAGGAGAGCGTGGCGCGTTCGCGCAGGCCGCGGCGGCGCATGACACGTGGACGCGTGCGCGCCGCGAGGCTATCGAGGGATCACGTCTCTGGTGGACCTGACTGCGCGGTTCCTGCGGCCTTTGGGGCGCCCCGCACAGGGGCACGTCGGGCGGAAGGTCGGCCGGCGTGGCCTTCTTCTGCCCGACGTGCCCTGTGCGGGGCGCTGATGCCGGTGGGTGCCTGCTCTCAGCCCTGGCCCTTGCTCTGGCCCTCGATCTCGGCATCGGCGACGGCGATGGCGATGCCGAGTGCCGTGGCGATGTGGCCTGCCGCCGTCATGACGCGGGCGGTGCCCACGATGGGCGCGATGGCGACCAGGACGTCCTGCAGTTGGTCGGCGGTCAGGCCGGTCTTGAGGGCGGGGTCGATGTGGGCCACGTAGGAGATGGGCGGGGCATCCGAGGCGGCGAGTGCCGCGATGCGCGTGAGGATGAGCATGTCGGGGGCCAGCCCGCATCGCTCGATCGAGTCGACCGTCATGGCAGCGAGGGTGTCCAGGACAGGGGTCTCCGATGCAGTGGACATGTCTATGTCCTCCTGGTGAGTTCTGAGCGCGAGGGGGAATTGAGGCGGGACGGACCGAGTGATCCGCGTTCCGCGCATGTGGACGCCTCTCTTCAACCGTAAGACCCATTCGGACCTCGCGCACGGGGGCGCTCATGGCCGGCGCTTCGCCCCGCCCTGAGATGTCCGATCTCTCGCATGGCCTCAGAATTGGCGTGATGGCCTGCTTGTTCCGGATCGGAGACACTCATGAAGGACTTCAAGTTCGAGCAGAAGAGTTCGCTGTCACGCATGGAGGCGGCTGACCGACTCGCCGCACTCGCAGCTGCGTTGAAGGAAGGCGGGGAGGCTGAATTTGAACTCGGCCCCGGAACGCTGAGCCTGCGGATTCCGGACGACCTTCGCAGCGAGATAGAGGTCGAGGTCGGTGACGGGGAGATCGAGCTGGAGATCGAGTTCAAGTGGCCGACCGCTCCGGCCCGGAAAGCGTCGGCGCGGACGGTCGCAGGACCGGAGAAGGCCACGACGCGGAAGAACGCGGCCGCCAAGCCGGGTCGAAGCAGCACGGGCACCGACAGGAGCAAAAGCGCCAAGCGGTCCGCCACAAAAGCGTCCTGAGGCGGGCCGGGGGCCTCGGGTCACGCCGCCGGTTCCGGAGCGAAGGGACGCAGCTCGTCGACCCCGGGTCCCACGACGCCGTAGCTGCCTTCCGGCACCTCGTTCCAGGCGCCCGGCAGGTCGCCGAGGGGTTCGGACACGATGAGCCGGGTCTCGTCGGACACCTCGCGCAGGAACGCCGTATCGGGGTGCAGCGTGCGCAGCGTGTCCACGCGGGTGCTGTAGAACAACGACCGGGAAGCGCCCTGGCTCGAGTAGCGGAAAGCCCATACGCATGCGCCGTCGGTCACGCTGACGGTCATCTGGAGCGGGAATTCCACACCGTGGTCACGGCCGCAGCGCTCCACCGCTCCCACCATTCGGGACACGGCCTCCGGCGGGTTCTTGTCCAGGCCGAAGGTGAGCGCCAGGTAGAACATCACCTCCGAATCCGTCGATCCTTCCATGTCGGAGTACAGCCCGGGGTCGACGAGCAGGCACAAGTCACGGCGCACGAGGTGGAAATCCGAGACGGCACCGTTGTGCATCCACATCCAACGGCCGTGCCGGAACGGGTGGCAGTTCGTCTCCTGCACCGCCGTGCCGGTCGACGCCCGGATATGGGCGAAGAACAAGGGGGAGCGGACATGATCCGCGAGCTCCCTCAGATTGCGGTTGTTCCAGGCGGGGCCGATGCCCCTGAACAAGGCCGGGGTGTCGATGTCTTCCTCCGCATACCATCCGACGCCGAAACCGTCGCCGTTCGTCGTCTCGACACCCAGTCGGGAGTGCAGACTCTGATCGATCAGTGAGTGGGTCGGTTTGTACAGGATGGTGTCGAGAAGCAGGGGCGTTCCCGAGTAAGCGAGCCATCGGCACATGAGCGATCACCTGTGTTCCTGCCCGCGTCTGCGGGAACCTCTCGGTGTCCCGCTCGCGGCGTGCGGAGTCTTCGACGAGTCCGCCGGTCACCTGCTGGCGTCGAGCACGCTCAGGATGAGTCGTCCCTCGGAGGGCGAGGCCGTGGCCGATGATCGGGCGGCTCCTGTCCAGTCCCATTTTCGTGCCCTTCGCGGCGCATCGCCATGGGGACGGCCTACGTGGAGCGAGGCTGGGTCGTCGGGATGCGCTGGGTGAAGAACAGGGCGAGCAGCGAGGTGAGGGCGAGGATCGCGAGTGCGGCGCGCAGGCCGTCGAGCCGTGCCGCGGCGTTCGCGTCAAGCGCGGCCTGCGTCACTTTCGTACTCGTGCCCGCCTCGTCGAGGGCGGCCTCGAGCTGGGCGTCCGAAAGGAAGGGCACGCCACTCTGGAGTTCAACGCTCGCCGTGCTCTTGACGTCAGCCGGGATGTCCGGGTTCTGCTCGATGTCGGCCAGGAACGAACTCGTCAGCACGGCGATCAGGATCGACCCGGCGAGTGCCGTTCCGATCGAGGCCCCGAGGTTGGTGACGGAGTTCTGGATGCCGCCCACTTCCGCGCTCTGCTCGTCCGGCACCGCGGACACGGTGACCGAACCGAGCTGGGACGCCAGTGCGCCCATGCCGAGCCCGATCAGCAGAAGGGGGAGGGTGACGATCTCCGCCCCCGCGTCCGCGTCGAGCGCGGCCATCAGGACCACCGCGCCCGCCAGCAGTGCGAGGATCCCGAGCCGGACCACCCGCCGCGGCGAGACGTCCGGAAGGAAACGCGGGATGAGGATCGCGGCGGCCAGCAGCGTCAGCGAGAGCGGCAGGATCCGCGCGCCCGTCTGGAGTGCGGACAGGCCGAGTGCCACCGACAGGTAGAGCGGGACGAGGAAGAACACGCCCATCTGTACGAGGTACTGGAAGAAGAACATCGTCAGCCCGCCGGTGAGCTGTCGGTTCCGCAGGAGCGCCGGGTCCACGAGTGGATCCCTGCGCTGCTCCACGAGACGCGCCTCCCAGAAGAGGAACAGTCTGACCAGGAGCAGCCCTGTCAGCATCAGCCAGACGACCAGTGAGATGCCGAGCCAGGAAGGCGCGTCGGGCTTCGGCCGGAACCAGCCCCATTCGTCCGAGCGGAGCACGCCGTAGACGAAGGTCCCGAGTCCGAGGGCGGAGAGCGCCGTGCCGACGAGATCGAGGCGGGGGCGGCTCTCGGTCGGCGCGTCGGCGATACGGCGGCCGAGGACCAGGATGCCGAGCACGATCACGACTTCGCCGGCGAACACCCAGCGCCAGGAGAAGTACGTGGTCGCGACGCCTCCGATGAGCGGTCCGACGGCGATCGCCACGGCTCCCGCGGCCGCGACGAGTCCATAGGCGGCAGGTCGGCGTTCGACACCGAAGTTGCCGGCGACCAGCGCCACGATCGCGGGCATGATGAGCGCCGCACCGAGCCCCTCGAGGAACGACCAGCCGAACAGCAGCACCGGCAGGTTCGGGGCGAGGGCCGTGGTCAGGGATCCGCAGCCGTAGACGACACAACCGATCATGAATGCGGACTTGCGGCCGATCAGCGCGCCGACCTTGCCGCCGGGGATCATGAACATCGCCATCACGAGGGTGTAGGCGGTGATCGCTCCCTGGACCCCGGTCACCGTCGTGCCCACGTCGTCGGCCACCGTCGCGATCGAGACGTTCATGACGGAGCTGTCGAGGGCCATCAGGAACTGGCCGGACGCGAGTGTCAGCAGGACGAGTCGTGCGGCCGCCGGCCTCTCAGGACTGCCTTCCCGTGGTGCCATGCGCGCATCGTCTCAGCGGTCGGGGCGCTCGATCCTCGACCCGCCACGGAGGTCAGCCGGTTGGCGGACGGTCGGTCGAACCTTGAGTTCGTGCCCGACGCGAGGCCGTCCAGTCACCTCGTACGGGTGATCCGGTGTGACCGCGGGGCGGGCAGCATGCGAGGAACAGGGGCACAGCGCGCAAGAGAGGGCGGTGTCGGCATGCGTTATGAGTTCCGTGTCGACGGTCGCGTCTCCGTGGCCATGGCCGAGGCGTTCCCGGAGCTGGCCACGAAGTCCGGTTCCGAGCAGACGCTGTTCTTCGGCTCGGTGACGGACGAGGCGCATCTGTACGGACTGCTCCTGCGTTTCCAGAATCTGGGGCTGCGTGTCGAAGAGATGCGCCGCCTCCCGGATACGGAGACGCGGGCGACAGGGAGGCCGCGATGACAGCAACGAACCAGGCCGGCAGCCACCTCACCGTGGCCGAGCGAGTCGCGCAGGGCAGAGCGGTCCGTTCCCTCGTGCCCCGGTCGAGCCACGCACGGTTCGTCCCGGCCGAGCAGCGGCTGGACCCCGTCGACGTCCTCGATCGGCAAGCCGTCACGCGGGTGCCCGAACTGGTGCGCATCCGGTACGGCAGGATGGTGGAGTCCCCCTTCCGGTTCTACCGGGGTGCCGCCGCGATCATGGCCGCCGACCTCGGCCGGATGCCGGACACCGGCGTCACGGTCCAGCTGTGCGGTGACGCCCACCTTCTGAACTTCGGTCTTTTCGCGTCTCCCGAACGGCACCTCGTCTTCGACATCAACGACTTCGACGAGACCCTGCCGGGCCCCTTCGAATGGGATGTCAAGCGGCTGGCCGCCAGTTTCGCCGTCGCGGCCCGCGCGAACGGGTTCGACGACGGCAGCGCGCCGCCGTCGTCAAGGAATCGGTGAAGCTGTACCGGGAGCGGATGCGGCTGTTCGCCGGCATGCGCACGCTGGACGTCTGGTACGCCCAGGACGACGCCGACCAGCTCAACGCGCTGCTGCAGGACAAGAAGATCCGCCGGCGCACGTCCCGTGCCGTGGCCAAGGCACGGACCCGGGACAGCCTCCAAGTCTCCGGCAAGCTCACCCACGTGGTCGACGGTGTACGACGGATCGCCGCCGACCCGCCCCTGATCACCCCCATCGGTGACCTGGCTCCGGGCACCGAGCGCGAGGAACTCGAACAGAGCCTGCGTAAGGCTCATCGGAGGCTACGGGCGCAGCCTCTCCACCGAACGCCGGAGCCTTCTGGAACGCTTCCGTCTGGTCGACCTGGCGCGCAAGGTGGTCGGGGTGGGGAGCGTAGGTACCCGCTGCTGGATCGTCCTCATGGAAGGCCGGGACGACGGTGATCCGCTGCTGCTGCAGGCCAAGGAGGCCGGGGAATCGGTTCTCGCCCCGTACAGCGGACCCAGCAGGTACGACAACCAGGGGAAGCGGGTCGTCGCCGGGCAGCGGCTGATGCAGGCGAACAGCGACATCTTCCTCGGCTGGGAACGCGTCATCGGTATGGACGGCCGGCTGCGCGACTTCTACGTCAGGCAGCTGCGCGACTGGAAAGGCACGCCCCTGCCCGAGACCATGCCGCCCGACATGCTGCGTCTGTACGCGGGCCTGTGCGGTGGCTCGCTGGCCCGCGCCCACGCCCGCTCGGGCGATCCGGTCGCCCTCGCCGCCTACCTGGGAACCGGAAGCTCCTTCGACCGGGCCCTGGTGGAGTTCGCCGAGGCGTACGCCGACCAGAACGAACGGGACTACGAAGTCTTCGCCAAGGCGGTGAAGGCCGACCGGATCACCGCTCGGGTCGCCTGAGCATGCGTCCGGCCAAACCGCTCATCACCCTTCAGGGGTGACGACGGGGCGGCCGGTCAGGGGGAAGCCTGATCACAAGCGGCTGCGAGCCGCAGCCGCACGAGCCATGGAGGTCCTGCAATGGCCACCACCACCCACCACCGGTCGCCCGGCGTTCAGGCGGCTGCCACAGGGCTGACGCTCTTCGCCGCCGTGATGCTGTTCATCGCCGGCACCCTCGATCTCTTCCGGGGGATCATGGCGATCGCCGACGACGAGGTCTTCGTCAACACCCCCAACTACGTCTTCAAGTTCGACCTGACGAGCTGGGGCTGGATCCAGCTGACGCTCGGGGTGATCGCCATGATCGTGAGCTTCGGCCTGTTCACCGCGGCCACCTGGGCAAGGGTCGTCGGGGTGGGCATCGCGGGACTGCTGATCATCGCCAACTTCCTGTCCATCCCGTACTACCCGGTCTGGTCGCTGACGCTGATCGCCCTGTACGGGTTCGTGATCTGGGCGCTGTGCACGGTCAGGCGGGAGGACGTCCGGGACTGAAGGGGGTCACGGGGCCCTCACCCCGCCGAGTCCCTGCCGGTCCGCTCCCTCCGCCACCGCTGTGAACAGTGGATCCCGGAAGGCACGGGCAAACCGGTCCACCAGGGCGATGCGTTCGACCAGCGGGGCTCGCCGGTGGTCCGGGGACGCCTCGGCCACGGCGTCGAGCAGCACCCGTAGGCGCCGTACGACCTGCAGGGACGTCGCCCCGTAGTGCAGGATCTCGTCCAGGGCCAAGCTCACCAGCCCCGGCCACACGGGCGCGGAGCGCCGCAGCCGGGGCGTCCCCTGGTCGTCCTCCACCAGCGCCACGCCGAGCGGGCGCGCGACGAGCCGCACCAGGGCCTCTTCGATCTCGTCCAGTGCCTGGACGGCGGTGGTGGGGTCGTTGACGGCCGGTGAGAGTGCGCGGATCGCGATGTCCACCAGGAGCCGGAGGCCGTACGACGGATCCTGGTCGAGGGAGCGGTCCCGGTCCACGCGTACACAGGACGCCAGGCGGCGCAGCCGGGTGCCCGTTGGTGCGGGCGCCCCCGCCGGACCGTGCACATACCCCAGGACCGTGCCGGTGCCGACGTGGTCCCCGGGACCGACATCGAGGGCGACACACGCGTCCTGGCCGGTCGCGATCCGCACCAGCCGACGCTCGTCGACGCTCTGGACGACGCCGGGCCGGCCGGCGTGGACCAGGGGAACCCCCGGACCGGATGCCCAGGAGGCTGTCGCACCGGACGCCGCCGCTGTGCCGCCCAGCGGGAGAGCGGAGCCGATCGACGCCGACATGAGCTCGCCCACCGCGCGAGCGAGCCCGCCCCCGGTCACGAACTGCCGCAGCCCGGTGAGACTCCGCAACAGCACGGCTGTGTCGATCACCACCAGGACGACGGCCAAGGTCACCGACAGCCGCGGTGTCTCGTCGGGCCGGATCTGGGCCAGGACGACCAGGGCGTAGACCGCGGTTCCGGTCACGAGGCCGACGACGGTCAGAGACCGGCGGAAGTGGCCGATGACGCCGATCAGCCGGGGAGACATGCTCTGCACGGTCTGGATGACCAGGGTGACCGCGGTGATGACGAATCCGGACAGGGTGATCATCCCGCCCGCGATGGCCGCGAGGGTCGTCGAGGCCGTTGCCGGGTCGTAGGTCAACCCGACCTTCGGAAGGGAGTCCTCCCAGTGCGGCAGCCCCAGGCCGAGTCCGACGGCCGCCACCATCGTCGCCGTCGCCACGGCCGGGCTCAGGAGCCCGACCAGGCGCCTGAAGCGGGCCGTGGCGACGGGACCTCGCGTGTGCCACGGCTCTGCCTCCACGTGATCACCGTAAGAGCCCCGGTCTATTCGCGCGCGTCATGTCACGAGTGAGGGTGACCGTGCGTCAACGGCAGTGCCGCATGATCCAGTCTGCGCCGTGATCGGCCGCCAGGGCGTCCGCGGCGAAGGGGGCGTCCGTGGGGCCACCCGCCGCGGGTGATCCGCCGTCCTCCCTGCCGGTGGACCGTGGTGCCGTCAGCACTGCGCCGCTGTGGTCATCGGACGGCGGACCGGAAACTGGAGGGCATCATGTCCGACTACCCCCTGCTCAACGCGTTCCTCACGATGATGTGGTTCTTCCTTTGGGTGATGTGGTTCATGCTCCTGTTCAGGGTCGTGGCCGACATCTTCAGCGACGACACCCTCAGCGGCTGGGGCAAGGCGAGCTGGACAGTCTTCGTCTGTGTCCTGCCCTTCCTGGGCGTCTTCGTCTACCTGATCGCCCGGGGCCGGAGCATGGGAGAGCGGGCCATGCGGCAGGCGCGCGCCCGTGACATGGCCTTCCGCGCTTATGTCCAGGATGCGGCCACCGAGGCCCCGACGACCGGGACGAACAAGGCGGACGAACTGGCGAAGCTGGCCGGCCTGCACGATCACGGCGACATCAGCGACGCCGAGTACGAGAGGGCCAAGGCCAAGGTGCTCGCCGGGTGAACGCATCCGGCCGGGCAGGTGACCGGGCCCCTACAACAGGTGCAGCTCCCGGGCGTGACGCACCGCTTCGCTCCGTCGCGTCGCGGCGAGTTTGCGGTAGACGCTCTTGAGGTGGGTCTTGACGGTGTTGACCGACAGGTGGAGGTCGGCGGCTATCTCCTCCGTCGACATCGTCTGTGCCAGCCGTTCCAGCACCTCGTGCTCACGCTCGCTGAGCGGTTCGGTCATCAGGTCGGGGCCGTGCTCGTGCGGGTGGTGCTCCGGAGCGTGTCCCAGCACCGTGGGCGGCAGCCAGTCGTGGCCTCGGGCCAGCGCGGGCCGGCGGCGCATCAGGTGCCGTAGCCACGGTCCGGCCTCGAGGAACGGACGCCTCAGTTCTTCGGGCCGGGCCGTGGACAGGGCCCGTGCGGTCAGGCGCTGTGCCGCGGTGCCGTTTCCCAGCGCGTCGGCGGCCTGCGCCCGCGTCAGCAGCATCCTGGCCGTGACGGCGGGTCCCTCGCCCGTGCCGGTCGGGAGGGCGTCGAGCAGACTCTGGGCCTCCTGCTCGCTGCCCAGCGCGAGCCGGGCGCGGGCCGCGGCCACCACGCTCTCCGGCCCGGCGGCCCCGCCCTCCTCGAGATCCTCCACAGCGGCTTCCGGGTGGCCGTCCGCAAGGTGTGCGTTGGCCTTCGACAAGGCGGTCCGGTCCCGTACCCACGGCGAGGGCTCGACGGCCGTCTGCGGTTGCTCCAGTTCGTCGAGAAGGCGGAGTGCCGCTCGCGGACGGCCCTTGGCGAGCAGCAGGCGCGACCGCACGAGCGTCAGCTCGGCCCGCACGATGGGGTCGTGCGGGGCCACGGACGACGCGGACACCTGCGCGAGATGGGCATGCGCGGCGCCGAGTTCGTCCCGGTCGAGGGCGACGGCGGCCAGCACGATCTCAGCCACTCCGGTCCGGGCGGACGGTGGTAGGCCGCCGCGCTCCGCCTCGGCGATCGCTTCCCGGGCATGCCGTTCGGCGCGGTCGGGCCAGCCGCGCAGGAGGTCGATCAGGGCCAGTCGGCTGAGTGACTCATGTCGCGGAAACGTGATGTCCGGTCCGTCGCTCAGGCGCACGGTGGCGGACAGCGTCGACCGGGCGGCGTCGAAGCGTCCGGCCCACAGTTGAGCCGATCCCAGGTCGGTGAGCATCAGTGCGCGCAGTTCGGGGTGCGTTTCCAGACGCTCGGCGGGGATGGCCCGCTCCGCCGCCTCCACGTCCCGCGCGGCGGCCTCGGCCAGGTCGGCCGAGCCGATCATGCGGGCGGCCAGTACCCGTAGCAGAGCGCAGCTGAGTCGTCGGGCCGCGGACGAGGACCCGCCGTCGCGCAGGTTGTCCTGGGCGCGGCGAAGGTGGTCGAGCCCGCGGTCGACGTCGTGGCGGGTCAGATGGCGGGCGGTGCGCACGAGATCCGCGGCGGGACCGGGAGTGTCCGGGGGCATCTGGGAGAAGAGCCGGTCGAGGCGTTCGGCGTCCAGTCCGGTGAGGAGCCGGCCGATGGCCAGCTCCTCCACGAACCGGTTCGCGGTGTGTTCCCAGTCCCCGGCGTCCGCGGCATGCGGCAGGGCCTCGGCGAACAGGCCCGCTTCAATGAACCACCGGGCCGCCCTGCGGTGCAGCTCGGGCGCGAGCCCCGGGCAGCGGACCCGCAGATGCACCCGGAGGATCTCGGCGAACAGCGGATGGAGCCGGTACCACGCGTGGCCGATGGACTCGACGAACGCGTTCGCGCGCTGCAGCCCGGCCAGGATCGGCTCCGCGTCGTCGCGGCCCGTCAGCGCGTTGGCCAGGTCGGGGTGGATCTGTTCGAGGATGCTGCTGCGCAGCATCAGGTCCTGGGTCTCCGCCGACTGCGTGTCGAGCACCTCGGCGAGCAGAAAGTCGGCGAGCGTGCTCCGGCCCGCCTCGAAGTCCTCCAGGAAGGTGTCCGGGTCCTCGGCGCGCTGCGCCGCCAGGGTGCAGAGCCGGAGCCCGGCGGCCCAGCCTCCCGTCCGCTCGGTCAGGGCCTCGACGCCCTGCTCCGACAGGCGCATGCCGTGCCTGCTCAGCAGCTCGGCCGTCTCCTTGGGCCGGAAGGCCAGGTCGGCGCCGCGGATTTCGGTGACCTGGCCGGCGGCGCGGTAGCGGTGCAACGGCAACTGCGGCTCCGTACGGCTGATGACCACCAGGCGCAGTCCGTCGCCCACGTGGCGGAGCACGAACTGGAGCTCGTCGGCGATCTCCGTCGAGCCGACCACGTGGTCGAACTCGTCGAGCACCAGGACGACGGGCTCCTGCAGCTCACTGAGGTGCGCCGCGAGCCGGGCGAGCAGGGAGTGGTCCACCTCGCCGGGGCGGGCCGGGCTGCCGACGGCGTCGGGTGGGCCGAAATCGTGGCGCCGCATGGCCTCCAGCACATAGGTCCAGAAGACGCCGGGGCGGTTGTCCTCGGCCTCCACGGTCAGCCAGGCCACATGGCTCGGCGCGCCTTCCAGGGCGATCCAGTCGGCCACCAGCAGGGTCTTGCCGGCTCCCGCGGGTCCGTTGACGAGCGTCACCGGCGTCTGCGCACCTAGCGCCAGACGCTCGACGAGCCGCGGTCTGCGCACGAACGTGCTCGGCGGAACCGGCACCTGGAACCGCGCCGCCAGGAGAGGGGCACCGCTCGGCGTGAGGCGTCCCGCAGCGGCGTCCCGGTGTCCGCCGGAGGTCGGATGGGGCATGGGACTCACCGCAACACCGCCGCTCGCAGTCCGGAGAGACTGCCTACCGTTTGATCATCCCGCCATGCCCCGAGCCCCGCAACGGCTGCCGCCGTTCACCCGGGGAGGGTGAGGCGCCGGGGTGCGCCGCCCCGCACTGTGGGGGCAGGGAAAGCGTGGCCCTGCCGGGGCGACCTGGAAGGAAGGCGCAGCGCATGTCCGAGATCCACCGCCAGATCCTCCCCATCCCCGATGTGACCCGCCCGGGGTCGATCACGTACGACGCCAAGGATCCGGACACCTCCTTCCCGCCCATCCGTCCGTTGATGCCGCCCGAGCAGGCACCGAACGTGATGCTGATCATGCTCGACGACGTCGGCTTCGGAGCCCCGAGTACCTTCGGCGGCCCCTGCGAGACCCCGGTCTTCGACCGTCTCGCGCGGAACGGTCTGCGCGACACCCGGTTCCACTCGACCGCCCTGTGCTCGCCGGACGCCGGTACGCCGGTCGCCCTCGACTACGAGAGCCCCGACGGCGCCTTCACCGGAGACATCCACCGGGTCCAGGTCGACACCGGGCCCAACGACGCGGACCACCTCATCCGGCCGGAAGACCGGATCCGTATCGCCATGGGACGTCAGTGAGAACGGACGTCCGTCAGAACAAGGGAGAAGGACCATGGACTACCCGCTGCTGAACGCCTTCCTGACCATCATGTGGGTCGCCCTCTGGGTCATGTGGTTCATGCTGCTCTTCCGCATTTTCGGCGACATCTTCCGGGACGACTCGATGAGCGGCTGGGGCAAGGCCGGATGGTCGGTCTTCTGCGTCATCCTGCCCTTCCTCGGCTGCTTCGTGTACCTCATCGCCCGCGGAAAGGGCATGGGCGAACGCGAGGCCCGCAGGGCACGCAGGAACGAAGAGGAATTCCGTGCCTACGTGCGGGACGCCGCCGCTACGGGGCAGGACACGGGCACCGGTCACGTCGACGAGCTGTCGAGGCTCGCCGGCCTGCACGACCACGGCGACATCACCGACGCCGAGTACGAGCGCGCCAAGGAGAAGGTGCTCGCCGGCTGACGGTGCGAGGAAGGAGAGCTGTCATGGACGTGGGACCTGTCGAGTACGTCGTCGTCGCCTTTCCGGGCAACCGTTTCCGGGGCGAGATCGCCCCGGAGCTGAGAGCTCTGGTGGCCAGCGGCACCGTGCGGATCCTCGATCTGACCTTCGTCAAGAAGGACGCGGACGGCGTGGTCTCCTACGTCGAACTCGATGCTCTCGACCCCATGGAGGCATCGGTCTTCGATGACATCGAGGGGGAGGTCGGCGGACTGTTCAGCCAGGAGGACCTGGAACTGATCGCCGAGGAACTCGTGCCGGACTCGTCGGCGGCCGTCCTCCTGTGGGAGGACACCTGGGCGGCCGGGATCTCGGGCGCCGTCCGTCGTGCCGGCGGACGGCTGGTCGCCCATGAGCGCATCCCCGCCGAGGCGGTGGAGCGCGCGTACCAGGAAGCCTGAGACGGCGTCTTTGATCGGAAGGATGGGTGAGGGCCATGTTGGGTCGTCCCTTGGCGCGTCGTGGACGTCCCGGTCTCGTCGGTGTGGCCGCCCGCACGGCGGTGGCCGCCGGCACCGCGAGCGCGGTCTCCGGCCGTGTCGCCCGGCACCAGGCCGAGCGTGCCGCCGCACAGCAGACCGTGCCGGACGCGGGTGCGTCCACGCAGGCGCCCGCAGGCCCCGGAGCCACTTCGGGGCTGACGGACGAGGAGATCAGCAACCTGGAACGGCTCGGGAAACTCCACGAGCAGGGCGTGCTCTCGGACGAGGAGTTCGCGGTCCAGAAGGACCGCATCCTCAGGGGCTGACGGAGCTACGACTCGTCGTCGGCCACCGGAGTTCCCAGCCACTGCGGGAACGGCCCCGAGACCGCGGTGACCTGGCCGAGGGCGACTCCGGCGACGATCACGCAGCAGCCCGCGATCAGCCAGGACAGGATGGTGAAGACGTAGCCGAGCGACCCGAACTGGGCGGTGCTTCGTTTCAGGGCCGCGGGCAGGAACAGGCCTGACAGATAGCCGAACGTCGCCATGCCGACGCCCGCCAGAACGCCTCCGGGCAGCAGCGGAAGCCAGCCGATGCGCGCTCCGAGCAGCAGGTGCTGCGTCCACCACCACAGCAGTACGGCGGTCACCAGAGAGAGCAGCACACCCAGCCAGGTCCCGCCTCCGAAGCCGTGGCGCAGCGGAGCCTGGCACAACAGCGCCGCCAGCCACCCGAGCAACCAGACCAGCCACCGCCAGGCGGACATCCGTGTGCCGGCCCTGGGCAGATCCCAGCAGCGTTCGCAGACACTCTGCAGCGCCCGGCTCAGCGCGGTCGCCGAAACGAGTGTGACGAAGGCCCCGACACCTCCGTAGGTCTGCTTGGTCACGCCCTGGGCGGAGAATGTGTCCTTGATGTCGTTGACGGGCGCGCCCTTGCCGAGCAGGGCCTGAACGGATTTGGTCAGCAGGTCCTGGATGGGCTTCGGCGCGAACGCGGCCACAACGATGAGCATCGGCAGCGCGGCCAGGAACGTCTGGGCCGCCAGCCGTGCGCTGGCGTCCATCCAGTTCATACTGATCAGTCTGCCGAGCATCCGCCCGATCACCGGTGTCCGCCCGGGCATCTCACGAGCCGTCCTGGCCCAGTCACCGAGCCGCTTTCGATCCACAGTCCATTCCTCGCACACAGAAGTCGTCACCGCCTTCGGTGGCTCGCGTCAGGTGTGCCTCATCCGGGTGAATCGGCAGCTGAACCGGATCGACAGGGCGGAAGCGGTGATCGGTTGGCTGGCGTGCGGCAGGTTGAAGGCACGGAAGGCCGCGGTGCGGGCGGGGACGTTCGCACTGGTCCTCATCGGCATCGCGGTGCCGTTCGTCCGGGTTCCGCCCGGGTCTTGTCCTGGTCACAGTTACCTGCGGCGGGCCTGACTCAACCGTGCGACAGAGCCAGATCGCGCAGTCGGCGCCAGTCCAGGCGCGCATGTCCCCTCGGTACACCGGGGCGGTGACGGGGGACACGCACCCGCAGGGCCTGGGGACGGATCACGCAGTGAACGGGCGTGGGGAAGCGGAGCGCCTCGCCGTCGACGCCGACCTCCACCTCGGGCGTATCGGCATCGACGACGATCTCGTGAGCGGTCGCGAAGGTGAGCCCCGACGAGCGCCTGCCACGCAGCAGTTCGGCCGCCTGGACCGCGTTGTCGACCTTGATGCCCAGCACGCCGAGCGAACCCGTGTCCAACCGCTCCCGGTGTCCGAGACCGGCCGGGTCGTTCGTGCGGTACGGGTTGTTGCTCACGAGCACGGCCTGCGGGGCGTCGATGCTCACCCCCGCGCCCTGAACCGTCAGGCGGGAGCCGACGTGATGGGTCAGGACGTCCGGCAGCATCCGCAGGATGGTGTGCAGCTTGTCGTCGCGGTAGGCGGGGCTCTGCACCACTTCCGCGTAGGCGCCGAACGACACGTTGTTGACGAAGGTCCGTTCTCCGATGCGACCGAGGTCGACGCGGAGTTCGACACCGTCGGTGAGCGCGGCGAGGCCTGTGGACGGGTCCTCGCGGTCGAGTCCGAGATCGAGGGCGAAGTGGTTCCGTGTCCCGGCCGAGATCACCATGAAGGGGACGCCGTGGTCCGCCGCCACCGCGGCGACGAGGGCCTGTGTCCCGTCGCCGCCGGCCACACCGAGAAGGTCCGCGCCGTCCGCCAGGGCGTGGCGTGCCAGCGCGGCGACGTCCTGCGGGTGTGCGGGGTCGAGCAACGCGACCTGGGCGCCCAGGGCTTCGGCCTTCTCCTTCAGCCCGAACCTCCCGACCTTCCCGCCACCCGAGCGTGGATTCATGATGAGGAAGGGGCGCACGGGCGGCGGGGTGCGGTATTCGACCGGAGCGGCCCGGCCGCCGTCCTCGGCGAGCGCGGCCCAGCCTTCGAAGCACACCACGGCCCACAGCACCAGCATGACGATCACCAGCCAGAACAGGCCGACCGCGACGAAGAGCGCGATCATCGCCGCCTGCGCCGCCACCGCGAGCGCGACCGCGAGCACTCTGACGGGGCCCTTGCGGCTGAGGGCCCACCACAGCCCGGCCGCGCTCACGGCGAGCCCGGCCAGAGCGACGGCGGCCAGCGCCAGGCTCTTCAGGCCGGCGACCACGAGCGGCAGAACCACTGCGGCGACCGCCGCGGTGATCGCCAGTCGGGCCGCCCACTGTTGTGTCGTTCCGGTGTGCTGCCCGGCGACTTCGTCATTCATGGTTCCTCCCTAACTCGTCCGGGTGCTACCGCGCCGTGGGTGAGGGCCCGGCGACTTCCCCTTCGGGCGCCCCCTCACGCAGCCGTGGCCGCGCGGCAGCAGCCTTCCTGTGCCAGGCGCCGTATCGCTCCGCGAGAACGACGGCGGATGTCCCGTGCAGCAGGATGCTCAGGGCGACGGTGACCGCGATCACCCGGCCGAGGAGCTGGACACCCGGCACGTGTTCCTCCACCACGAGCAGTCCGAAGACGACGGAGGCGAGTCCGCGGGGCCCGAACCACCCGATGTAGGCGACGGTGGGAAGGGCCAGGCGGCTGCCGGCCAGGGAGAGCGCGACGGGCAGTATCCGGACCACGGTCAGGCTGAGCACGGCGTAGGTGAGGACCCGCCAGTCGAGGTGCTCCAGTGCCGGACCGAGCAGGACCGCGCCGAACAGCAGGAAGCTCAAGGACGCGAGCAGCTCCGCGAGTTGCTCGGCGAGGACGGCGGTGTGCAGGCTGTCGGCCGGTGCCTCCGCAGTCTTGGCCCGCCGCTGGGAGACACCGAAGGCGAACCCCGCCACCCAGGCCGCGATGAACCCGCTTCCGTCGACGACGACGGCCACCGTGTACGAACCCGCGGCCA
The DNA here is from genome assembly GCF_053596855.1 of Streptomyces sp. NPDC001617. NCBI lineage: Bacteria > Bacillati > Actinomycetota > Actinomycetes > Kitasatosporales > Streptomycetaceae > Streptomyces > Streptomyces sp. NPDC001617. The sequence continues at coordinate 51,200 of NZ_JBSFHA010000042.1, read as the reverse complement.
CCGCCAGGACGAACACCTGTCGCCAGATGTCACCGACCCAGCCCCTCGCGCGCGACCAGGACAACAGCCAGCCACCGAGCCCGCCGACGGCCAGCCCCAGCGCGGTGCTGACCACGAGGGCGCGCCAGAAGACTCCGGCAACTCCCTCCTGAGAGGCGTGGGTCCCGGGCAGAGCCGCGAGGAACAGCACGAAGAAGGGCAACGCCATACCGTCGTTGAGGCCGCTCTCGACGTTCAGGCCGCTGCGCACGAGCGGGGGGACACGCGGGCTGGAGACAGCGGTCTTGCCCAGGGCCGCGTCGGTCGGGGCCAGGATCGTCCCGAGCAGCGCGAGCTCCCACGCGGTCAGCCCCGGCAGCAGGGGCCACGCGAGGAGCCAGCCGGCTCCGATGGTCAACAGCAGCCCGATTCCCAGGAGCCGGCCGGGGAGGAATCCACCGACGCGCAGATCATTGCGGCGTACGGTCATCGCGTCCGTCAGCAGGACGAGTGTCAAGGCGGCTTCGACGAGGGTGAGCACCGGTCCCGTGTCGTTCCCCAGGTCGACAAGGCCGAGCCCGACCGGGCCGATGGCCACGCCGAAGCCGGCGAAGACCATGGGTGCCGACACGGCGGTCGTGGCCAGCCGCCGGGAGACGAGTGCGTAGCCTGCCGTGACGGCGGCCATGGCAGCCCCGGCCCATGTACTGCCGCCACTCACCGCGACCGCGCCGGTGTGTTGTCGCGGGTACAGCGGAAGCCCTGGTTGCCGGTGCTGCTGTCGGGTGTACTGGAGCTGCGGGCGGCGACGCGGTAGCGGCGGCAGTACGACGCGTGGCACAGATAGGACCCGCCGCGGATCACCCGCTGCACGCCGAACGACGGGCCGCGCGGTCCGTCCTGCGGGCCGTATGGGTAGTAGGCGGGCGAGTACCAGTCCGCGCACCATTCCCAGACGTTGCCGCACATGTTGTGCGGGCCGTGGCCGTTGGGCGGGTACGTGGTCACCGGCGCCGTTCCGTACCAGCCGTCCGCGCGGGTGTTGTGGTCGGGAAAGGTGCCCTGCCACACGTTCATCCGGTGCTCGCCGCCGGGCTCCAGCTCATCGCCCCAGGGGAACATCGCCTGTTCGAGGCCGCCACGGGCGGCGTACTCCCACTCCGCCTCGGTCGGCAGCCGTTTGCCCGCCCAGGCGGCGTAGGCGGTGGCGTCCCAGAAGGGCGCGAGCCGGACCGGATGCACGGGGCCCTCTCCGTCCCCGGGTACCACCCAGTCGTCCTCCGCGGCCATCAGAAACGCACCGCCGGGAAGGTGCACCATGCCGACCGCCCACGCGTCCGCCGACGGCGTGGAGGGAGCGCCCACGGTCACGCGCGGCGGTGGTTCGCCTCGGGACGGGGTGCAGCACCGTCTGACTGACTCGTTTTCCGGCATCCAGTACCAATCGGGATGGAATGCGTCGACCTGCACATGATCGGACTCCGTCACGTCCGTGCCCGGCATCGACACGACCTCCGACCAGGGCGCCGGAGGATCCCGGGGGCACCCCGGATGGCGCACCCCGGGATGCCGCATCCGCAGTGGTCGGGGGGAATGGACCCAACGGCAGCCACGACAGGCCGCGCCTCAATCCTGGAGGACGGATGACCAGCCCGCGGGAACCAGCGCCGGATGCTGCCCAGCAGAGTCCACCGGCCGGTGGCACATCGCACCCGGCCGGGCGGATCGTGCGGAAGGTGGCCTCGGCGGTTCTGATCGTCCTCGCGTGCGTCCTGGTCCCGGTGTCGGTACTGACCGTGTGGGTGCACGACATCGCCCTCGACACGGACCGTTATGTCGAGACCGTCGGACCGCTCGCCTCCAACCCCGCGATCGAGGATGCCGCGCGCAACCGCATCGTCCAGGCCGTCGACGTACGGGTCGACGGCAAGCGGGTCACCGCCGAGCTCGCGGCCTGGCTGCAGTCGCAGGGGCTGCCGCCCGCAGCGGCCCAGGCGGTGAAGGGGCTGGCCCCCCAGCTGAACGCGGCCGTGAACAGCGCCGCGGACAAGGTGGCGACACGCTTCGTCCAGAGCAACCGGTTCGAGAAGGTGTGGACCAACGCCAACCGGGCCGCCCACGCGGCCGTCGTGCACGCCCTGACCGGAAAGGGACGCGGGGCGATCGGCGTCGACGAGGGCACCGTGACCCTGGATGTCGGCGCCGCGGTCGACCGGGTCAAGCAGGAGCTCGTCGACGCCGGTGTGACCCCGGCGTCGCACATCCCGGACGTCAACAAGCAGATGGTTCTCTTCAAGTCCGACAAGCTCAAGCGGATTCAGGGAGCAGCGCACGCCCTCGACGTGGTCGGCACCTGGTTGCCGGTGCTGACGGTGGTCATCGCAGCGGCAGGTGTACTCCTCGCGTACCGGCGCAGACGCGCTCTGGTGAAGACCGCTCTGGGGGCCGCGGCGGCGGCCCTGATCGTCGTCATCGGCCTTGTCGTCGCCCGCCACTACTACCTGGACCACCTGCCCCCGCAGGTGCAGTCGGAGGCGGCCGCGGCAGCGGTCTTCGACCAACTCCTGCACTTCCTGCGGGTCACCCTGCGCACCGTGATCGTGCTCGGCGTGGTCGTCGCCCTCGGCGCCTATTTCGTCGGGCCGGGCCGGTTGGCGCGTGCCGCACGGTCCACCTCCGAACGCGCCGCGGACTCCGTGGCACGGTGGGCGGACACCCACGAGATCCGCACCGGTCGCGCGGGCACCTGGACGGCCGACAACCGGCGTTGGCTCACGATCGGCGTCCTGCTGCTCCTGGCCCTGTGGTTCGCCCTGTGGAACCACCCCACGGTCCTGACGGTGCTGTTGCTCGTGCTGATCCTCCTGGCGGCGCTGGCTCTGATCGCCCTGGTGGCGGCGACCGGCCGCAGGGCACGGACAGCGGGACCTGCGGCGCCCGCGCACCCGGGATCCGGCCGGTGAACGGGTGCTGACAGGTTCGAGCCCGACGGCTCCCCGGCCGCCCCACTGGCCTGCGTGACCTGCACGATCTCCGCCCCGGTCGTCGTCTCCCCGCAGACGGCGGACCACGGCTCGGGCCTGCTCGGTGTCGAGGACGAAGCCGAGGACGCGGATCGGCGTCAGGCCGACCGGGCTCGCCACGAACTGCAGCCTCGGGAATCCTCGCGGTCATGATGTGACCGGCTCGACGGCCGGCTCAGAGGCGTTCCGCCCTGTCGGCAGCCGCACAGAGGGATAACCCTCGATTAGCACAGACACAGCTGACATGCCCCGGTCAACGTGCCATTCTCCCCCCAACTGCCGCACACACCCCCCACGTTCTCGTCACACAGACGGTCCCGCACAGCTCGGCTCGTCCCGGACAGCAGACCCGGCTGTCCGGCTGGCACCGGCCGCCCCACGCGGCCAACGCAGTAGGAGAACGAGTGAGACGCATCCCCCGCAAGCGGACCGCGGTAGGAGCCCTGCTCTCCACCGCCGCCTTCCTCGCCGTCGGCATCCAGTCGGTTCCGGCCAGCGCCAAACCCGCCGCGCCCCATCCAAGCACCCTGCGCACCGGGGGACTTGAGGCGAAGCTGAGCCCGGCGCAGCATTCCGCACTCATCAAGAGCGCGCAGCAGAAGACCGCCGCGACAGCCCGCACGATCGGCCTCGGCGCCAAGGAGAAGCTGATCGTCAAGGATGTCGTCAAGGACAACGACGGCACCCTGCACACGCGTTACGAGCGCACCTACGCCGGCCTCCCCGTCCTCGGCGGCGACCTGGTGGTGCACACCCCGCCCGCCTCTCTCGCGGCCGGCACGGTGAGCACGACCTTCAACAACAAGCACACCGTCAAGGTCGCCTCCACCACCGCGGCCTTCGCCAAGTCGGCCGCAGAGACGAAGGCGTTGAAGACCGCCAAGGCCCTCCACGCCAAGCAGTCCAAGGCGGACAGTGTCCGCAAGGTCATCTGGGCCGGTACCGGCACCCCGAAACTCGCCTGGGAGACCGTCATCGGCGGCCTCCAGGACGACGGCACGCCCAGCAAGCTGCACGTCATCACCGACGCCACCACCGGCAAGGAGCTCCACCGCTATCAGGCGGTCGAGACGGGCACCGGCAACACCCAGTACAGCGGCACGGTCAGCCTCAGCACCACGCTGTCGGGGTCGACGTACCAGCTGTACGACACCACCCGCGGCGGCCACAAGACGTACAACCTCAACAACGGCACCTCGGGCACCGGCACCCTGATGACGGACTCCGACGACGTCTGGGGCACCGGTTCCGGCTCCAACACCCAGACCGCGGGCGCCGACGCCGCCTACGGCGCCCAGGAGACCTGGGACTTCTACAAGAACACCTTCGGCCGCAGCGGCATCAAGAACGACGGCGTCGCGGCCTACTCACGCGTCCACTACAGCTCGGCGTACGTCAACGCCTTCTGGGACGACAGCTGCTTCTGCATGACCTACGGCGACGGCTCCGGCGGCACCCACGCCCTGACCTCGCTGGACGTCGCCGGCCACGAGATGAGCCACGGCGTCACCTCCAACACGGCGGGCCTCGACTACTCCGGTGAGTCGGGCGGGTTGAACGAGGCGACCTCCGACATCTTCGGCACCGGTGTGGAGTTCTACGCCGCCAACTCCACCGACGTCGGCGACTACCTCATCGGCGAGAAGATCGACATCAACGGCGACGGCACGCCGCTGCGCTACATGGACAAGCCCAGCAAGGACGGCTCCTCCGCGGACAGTTGGTACTCCGGCGTCGGCAACCTCGACGTGCACTACTCCTCCGGCCCCGCCAACCACATGTTCTACCTGCTCTCCGAGGGCAGCGGCTCCAAGACCATCAACGGCGTCACCTACGACAGCCCGACCTCCGACGGCGTCGCCGTCGCCGGCATCGGCCGCGCCGCGGCCCTGCAGATCTGGTACAAGGCGCTGACGACGTACATGACGTCCAGCACCGACTACGCCGGAGCCCGCACCGCCGCCCTGAACGCCGCCGCAGCGCTCTACGGCACCAGCTCCGCCCAGTACGCCGGGGTCGGCAACGCGTTCGCGGGCATCAACGTCGGCAGCCACATCACCGTGCCGACCAGCGGTGTCACGGTCACCAACCCGGGCAGCCAGTCCTCCACCGTCGGCACCGCCGTGAGCCTGCAGATCTCGGCGAGCAGCACCAACAGCGGCTCCCTGACCTACGCCGCGACCGGACTGCCCACGGGCTTGTCGATCAGCAGCTCCACCGGCGTGATCTCCGGTACGCCGACGACGGCCGGCACGTACAGCAGCACCGTCACGGTGACCGACTCGACCGGCGCCACCGGCACGGCCTCCTTCACCTGGACGGTCAGCTCCAGCGGAGGCGGCGGCACCTGCACCTCGGCCCAACTCCTGGGCAACCAGGGCTTCGAGTCGGGCAACACCACCTGGACCGCGTCCAGCGGGGTCATCACCAACTCCAGCAGCGAGAGCGCGCACGCGGGCTCGTACTACGCCTGGCTGGACGGGTACGGCTCGACCCACACCGACACGCTCTCCCAGTCGGTGACCATCCCGAGCGGCTGCAAGGCGACGCTCACCTTCTATCTGCACATCGACACCGCGGAGACCACCACCAGCACCGCGTACGACAAGCTGACGGTCACCGCCGGTTCGACCACCCTGGCGACGTACTCGAACCTCAACGCCGCCTCCGGCTACACCCAGAAGTCCTTCGACCTGTCGTCCCTGGCAGGCTCGACCGTCACCCTCAAGTTCTCCGGTGTCGAGGACTCCTCGCTCCAGACCAGCTTCGTCGTGGACGACACCGCCCTGACGACCAGCTGACCACCCCGCACGAAAAGGGCCTCACCCCGCGGGGTGAGGCCCTTCGGCGTCAGCTGAACGGGTCGAGCGTCAGATACGCCTGCTGCGGACTGCCGTCCTGGACGAGCGACTCCTGGTTGCCGACGTCGTCGAAGGCGAACGCGTACGCCTTGCCGTCGGCCATCTGCGCGTGGATCGCGCGGGCGTACTGGTTGGTCACCGCGTCCTGGTAGAAGTTCACCGAGGACGTGTCCGGCTGGTCGGCGTTGACCAGCAGCGTGGTGCGGTTGAAGCCCGCGCACAGCGTGCGGGAAATCGGGCCGCGCACCTGGTCGTTGGGGGCGTCGAGCAACTTGTGGCAGCCGAACACGCTGTCCGCGTCCGGCTTCTGGAAGCTGGTGACGACCGCTCCGGAACTGTTCGTGAAGTTCATGACATCACCGGACACCCGCCCGAAGTACTTGGTGTTCGGCTGGTCGCCGAACGGCGTCACGGTCAGCGTCGCCGACGCGTACTTCTGCCAGACGCGGTTGATGTAGTCGTCCATCACGGACGCGGGCAGGGCGCCCGACTCCAGGCCGTGCCCCGGCGCCAGTGCCCGCAGCACCGTACCGTCGGACCGGGTCTGGATCAGCCCGGCCCACCCGCCCGACCGGCCGCGCAGGTCGGTCAACACACCGTTGTAGCCTCCCGACTTGAGGTGCCCGGTGGTGAGCGTGGTCCCGTCCGCCCGCTGCACACCGACCGCGTAGGGCGCGGAGAACATGTCGACCTGCGTGCTGTTGAGCCACAGACCGGAGTCATTGAGTGTGTACTCCGACCAGTTGAACAGGATGTCGTGGTTCGGGTCGCTCGGGTTCTGCACGGCGGGCTGGACGAGACCGCCGGTGGTCAGCTTGAAGACGAGCTTCTGCCCGTACGAGAAGTAGATCCGCCCGGAGAACTTGGGGATCCGGATCGTCGTCGACTGCCCGGCCGCGGGCCCCGCGATGGACGCGTCCGGCGCGGGCGTCGGCGGGTTGCCGCCGGCCGGCCATGCGTGGAAGGTGCCGTTCGCGTCCGCCCAGCCCTGCTGTCCCGTCGAGAGCAGGGTGCCGATGGTGTACACGTAGACCGCGTCGCCGCGGCCCGAGTTGTTGGTCACCTTCAGCGGAATCGTTTCGGGCACCGCCGCCTTGGCGGACGAGGGTGCCTGGATGGCGATCACCGCGGCGATCAGCGCGGCTGCGGCTGCGGCTGTGGGGGCCGGCAGCCGGCGAGGGAGCTTGTGGCGCACGCTCCACCTCCGTGTGTGGGGTCACTCGAGGGGATTGGTCCGTACCTCTTCTGAGAGCGCTCTCAAACTGGCACCGGGGTTGCGTGCATGTCAATAAGCGGGACAGGGTGGAAACGAAAGGCGCCCGCGGGCCACAACCCACGGGCGTCTTCGGCGACTTGTCAGAAGGTCCGCTCCAGCAGGTCGAGCAGCACCGCCCAGTGCCGCTCGTCGCCCTCCTTCTGGTAGGCGGCCGTGTCCGCCTGCGTGAATCCGTGGTGCGCGCCCGGGTAGACCTCGCAGCGGTGCCGTACGCCCGCCGCCGTCAGGGTCTCCTCCAGCAGCTGCTGCTGCTCGGGCGGCATCGACGGGTCCTCGTCGGCGTGAGCGAAGTACAGCTCGGCGGTGACCTTCTCCGCCACCAGGTGCGGGCTGTCCGGCGTGTCCGCCGCCAGCCGCGCGCCGTGGAAACCGGCCGCCGCGGCGACCCGGTCCGGATAGGTGCCGGCGGTGAACAGGGCCAGCCGGGCACCCATGCAGTAGCCGGTCAGTGCGACCGGGCCGTCCGTGACAAGGGGGGAGTCGGCCAGCCACTGGAGGTAGGCGCCTGCGTCCCGCATGGCGAGCTCGGGGGTGAGCGTCTGCATCACCGGACCGATCTGTCGGAAGATCTCCGGCCGGGCCGACGGATCGATGAACTCGGGCAGGTCGAAGACCGGTGTGCGCCTGTGCCGGTAGAAGACGTTCGGCACCAGGACCGTGTAGCCCGCGGCCGCGAGCCGGTCTGCCATCGACTTCAGGTGCGGACGAATTCCGAAGGCGTCCTGGTAGAGCAGGACGCCGGGGCGGGGGAGGCCGTCATCGGGATGCGCCAGGTAGGCGTCGGCGACGCCGTCCTCGGTGGTGATGTCGACGGCTGTTCCCTGTACGGAGGCCATGGGGGACTACCTCTCTGCGCGCTCGGCGCCGGCGAACTCCGCGGCCCGACGGGCCGGGTGGGATCATCGTTGCACGCGCCATCGACCCGGCCGGCACGACCCCCGGCCCAAGCGGAACGGCTCATTCGAACCGCGTGGTGTCCCCGGCACCCCGCCGTACGATCTCCGCCTCGCCGCCCGAGAAGTCGATGACCGTCGTCGGCTCGGTGCCGCACTCCCCGGAATCGACCACCGCGTCCAGGACATGGTCCAGCCGGTCCTTGATCTCCCAGCCCTGCGTCATCGGCTCCTCCTCGTCGGGCAGGAGCAGCGTGCTGGACAGCAGCGGCTCACCCAACTCGGCGAGCAGGGCCTGGGTGACGACATGATCGGGGATGCGGACGCCGACCGTCTTCTTCTTCGGGTGCTGCAGCATCCGCGGCACCTCCTTGGTCGCCGGCAGGATGAAGGTGTAACTGCCGGGCGTCGACGCCTTGATCGCGCGGAACACGTCCTTGTCGACCCGCACGAACTGCCCGAGCTGGGCGAAGTCCTGGCACACGAGAGTGAAGTGGTGCCGGTCGTCCAGGTGACGGATGGTCCTGATCCGCTCGATGCCGTCACGGCTGCCCAGCCGGCAGCCGAGCGCGTAGCAGGAGTCGGTGGGATACGCGATGAGCGCGTCCGACCGGATGCTCTCCGCGATCTGCGAGATGGTGCGCGGCTGGGGGTTGTCGGGGTGAACGTCGAAGTACTTCGCCATTGGCCGAGCTTATGCCGTGGTCACCTTGGCGACGAACGCGGCGAGGTTCGCCACGGTGCGCCGGATCTTCTCCTCCAGCGTGATGGTCTCGTGCAGCCGCCCGCCGACGCCCGCGTCCTTCTTGCCCCGGACGTACAGCGAGCAGGCGAGGTCGCTGCACATGTACGCGCCGACCGAGTTGCCCTGCTGTCCGGCCTTCCCCGCCTTCGGCGCGACCATCAGGCAGACGCCACCGATGGGGGTCCCCCCGCTCGAGCGAAGCCGAGAGTGGGGGAGGGTGGTCAGACACATCGAGCACATGCTGCGCCGCGTCTGCCAGGACCCGGCGGGGGAGCTGCGGAGCTGGACGGCCCGGGGGAGGCCGTCCAGCTCCACCACGAGGTAGGCCCGGTCGGGCGCCTGAGGATCGCGCCAGCCGAGGCAGTCCAGATCCTCCCAGGGCCGGTCGGCCAGATCGCGCGGGATGTGCAGCCGCTTCGCCTCGCCCTTGGTGCAGTTCACGAAGGCGGCGCGGATTTCTTGCTCGGTCAGCGGTTCCATAAGGCCACGCTAATTTGCCTAAAGGCTTTAGGCAAATGCATAATTAGTTCAGGCAAGTGAGAGGGTCGTCATGGCACGCGTAGGGCTGACCACGGAACGTGTGGTCCGGGCAGGGGCGGAGCTGGCCGACGAGGTGGGCTTCGACCAGGTGACCGTCTCGGAGGTCGCCAGACGCTTCGACGTCAAGGTCGCGAGCCTGTACTCGCACGTGAAGAACTCCCAGGACCTCAGGACCCGCATCGCCCTGTTCGCACTGGAGGAACTCGCCGACCGGGCCGCCGACGCCCTCGCCGGACGGGCCGGCAAGGACGCCCTGGTCGCCTTCGCCAACGCCTACCGCGACTACAGCCGGGAACACCCCGGCCGCGCGACCGCGGCCCGGTCCCGGCTGGACCCCGAGACGGCCGCCGTGAGCGCGGGCGTCCGGCACGCCCAGATGACCCGGGCGATCCTGCGCGGCTACGACCTCACGGAGCCGGACCAGACCCACGCCGTACGCCTGTTGGGCAGTGTCTTCCACGGCTACTCGAGCCTGGAGCTGGCCGGCGGCTTCAGCCACAGCTCCCCCGACTCCGAGGAGAGCTGGACCCGGATCCTGGACGCCCTCGACGCCTTGCTGCGCAACTGGCCCGCCACCCCCACCCCTTGACCGACAGGCAGAGGACATGGACACCGAGCACGACTGGATCACCACGCCCCTCACCGCCGACCTGCTGCGCGGCGCCCTCGATGTCGAGCGCACCGACCGCGGTCTGCTGCCGCACCGGCTGCCCGCACGGGCCCGAGCCCAGTGCGACGACGGGCAGCTGGCCATGGCCGAGGCCCAGCCCTCCGGCGTACGGCTGGTGTTGCGCACCCGTGCCACCGCTGTCGAGCTCGACACGGTGCCCGTCAAGCGCGTCTATGTCGGTGCTCCACTGCGCCCCGACGGGGTGTACGACCTCCTCGTCGACGGCCGCCCGGCCGGTCAGGGCGTCGTGAAGGGCGGCGACACGGCGACCGTCGACCTGACGACCGGGGCCACCGAACTCCGACGCGGCACACCCGGCACGCTCCGCTTCACCGGCCTGCCCGAGGGCCGCAAGGACATCGAGATCTGGCTCCCGCACAACGAGATCACCGAACTCGTCGCCCTGCGCACCGACGCCCCCGTCGAACCCGCACCGGAGGGCGGCCGCAAGGTCTGGCTGCACCACGGCAGTTCGATCAGCCATGGCTCCGACGCCGCGAGCCCCACCTCCACCTGGCCCGCGCTCGCCGCCTTCCTCGCCGGAGTCGAACTGATCAACCTCGGCCTGGCCGGCAGCGCCCTGCTCGACCCGTTCACCGCCCGCACCCTGCGCGACACCCCCGCCGACCTGATCAGCGTCAAACTCGGCATCAACGTGGTCAACACCGACCTGATGCGCCTGCGCGCCTTCGGCCCCGCCGTCCACGGCTTCCTCGACACCATCCGCGAAGGCCACCCGACCACGCCCCTGCTGGTCGTCTCACCCATCCTGTGTCCCCTCCACGAGGACACCCCCGGCCCCACGGCCTGGGACCTCGGCGCCATCGCCGAGGGCCGGCTGCGCTTCAGGGCCATGGGCGACCCGGCGGACCGCGTGAGCGGAAAACTGACCCTGAACGTCATACGCGAGCAACTGTCCCGGATCGTGAAGCAGCGCTCCGCCGACGACCCGAACCTGTACTACCTCGACGGCCGCATCCTCTACGGCGAGGCCGACAGCGCCGAACTGCCGCTCCCCGACGACCTTCACCCGGACGCCGCCACCCACCGCCGCATCGGCGAACGCTTCGCCGAGCTGGCCTTCACGAAGGGCGGCGCCTTCGCCGACCCAGACGCCTGACCCTGCGTTCAGCAGGGCCGTAGTCGTACGACCCTCGGGCACTCGTGAGGTAACGTCCCCGCGACACGCCGAGGTCGATGCGATGCACGAGGAGAAGGCCGAGATGGCTGGCCGAACGGACGGGGCCCGTCCCACGCAGGTGACGGGCGCCGACAACCCGACGTGGGCACAGGAACTGCTCGAGCAACTGCGGCCCACCGGGCGTGACGTGCGCCGGGTCGTCCTCTGGCTCGCGGACGCCGTGCACGGCACCGCCTGCCTCCAGGACGAGACCGGCACGCTGCTGGCCGGCACCCGGATCCCGCTCGACGACGACCTCGTCGCCGACATCACCACCGGCCGGATCGCCTCCGCCGCGTGGGACGACACGGGCCGCCACCTGCGCCTGGTCGGTGTGGGGCAGCCGCGGCCGGGCGCGGCCGCCGTGCTGGCCGCGGCCCGCGAGACCCCCTTCGACCGGCGGACCTCCGACATCGTCACCCACACCGCGCAGGTGGTCGAGCTCCTGCTCAGGGCACGCGAGACGACCGAGGCCGCCTGTCGGCTCGAACGGGCCACGTCCGACCTGCGCCTGGCCATCCTGCAACTGCTGATGGTGGAGGACACGGTCGCCGCCCGCCGGGTCGCCGCGGGCCTCTGGCCAGGCCTGCTCGACACCGACAGTGCCTGCGTCTACGTCCTCGAAGGCTGCGTCGAGGACCGCGACCGCATCGCCGAGGAGTGCCTCGACGCGACGGGGGAGCGGGCCCTGGTCGTACGCTGCCCCGCCGTGGACGCGCACGTCATCGTCGTCACTCCGCGCGACGCGGCCGCCGACGCCCTGCGCTCGCTGATCGGCCGACGGCCCGGCACCCTCCTCGGCGGCAGCGCCCCGCACAGCCTCGCCCGGACCGCCACCGCGTACGGACAGGCCGTCAGCGCCCTCGCCGTCGCCCGCTTCCGCCCCGACAAACAGGCCGTCTACGCCGAACGCACGCGCCCCGAACGCCTGATGGACCCGGCCGCCCTGCGCGGCTGGACCGCCCAGCTGCTGCACCCGCTCGACACCCTGGCGCACCACACCCGCGCCGAACTCCTCGCCACCTCCCGGCTCGGCCTGGAGTTCACCGCCGTCAACGCGGCCAAGATCCTCGGCGTCAGCCGCAACACCGTCCGCGCCCGCATGGAGCGCGTCGAGACCCTGCTCCGGACGGACTTCTCCGACCTCACCGCCCGCGCCGTCGTCCACCTCGCGCTCAACACCCAGATAGGCCTGGCCGACGACGCCCCCGACCCCGTCCAGGCCGGCCTCGGCGACCTGCTGGCCGGCCCCGCCCTGCGCGCCTGGGCCCACGACCTGCTCGCCCGCCTGGACGCCGACGCCCGCGACCTGCGCCGCACCCTGCGGACCTGGATCGCCGCCGGAGGCAATGCCGAACGCGCCGCCCAGACCCTCGGTATGCACGCCCAGACCGTCCGTGAGCACGTCCGCAGCGCGGAACCCGTCCTGGAACGCCAACTGCTCGCCGCGGGCAGCGACCTCTACGAGGTCGTCCTCGCCCACCTGGCCCTAGGCGACCTCAGCGGGCCCGACCTCGGCCGGTCGAACCGGGACCATCCGGACTCACCTGTGCACGGGTGAGCCCCACGGCCCTCGCAGCGGGCACCGACGCGATACCCAATGGAACCGCAGGTCACGTAAGTTCGACGGACCGCGGGGGCGCGACCGGAACGGGGGACTGGTCGCGCCCCGTGGTGCCTCACGCCCTCAGCCGCACCGGCACCTCCTGCCAGCCGAACGCGATGAACGACGGCACCTGCCGCAACTCGTCCTCGCCGACGGCCAGGCGCAGCCCGGGAAAGCGCCCGAAGAGGGCCGGCAGCGCGGTGAGCGCCTCCAGCCGGGCCAGCGGCGCCCCGATGCACCGGTGCACACCGATGCCGAACGCCAGATGGTCGTCGGCCCCGCGCGCCGCGTCGAAGTCGCCCGCGTCCGCCCCGTAGTGCTCCGGATCGAGGCCCGCGGCGGCGAAGGTGGTGATGACGGCGTCGCCCGCCGGGATCGTGACCCCGGCGACCTCGATGTCACTCACCGCGAACCGCAGCGGCAGCGAGGCGATGGACGGCTGCACCCGCAGCGTCTCGTCGACGACCGCCTCCCACCCGATCTCCCCGGCCCGCACGGCCGCCAACTGCGCTGGACGCCGCAACAGAGCGACCACGGCGTTCCCGATGAGGTTCACCGTCGTCTCGAACCCCGCACCGATGACCAGCAACAGCGTGTACAGCAGCTCCTCGTCGCCCAGCCGGTCGCCGCCCTCGTCCCGCACCCGGATCAGCTCGGTCGTCAGATCGTCCCCGGGATGCTCGCTGCGATGCGCGATGAGTGCGGGCAGCACCGTGCCGATCTGTTGCTGCACGAAGGCGGCATGTTCCGGGCTGGGATCGGAGGTGTCCATGATGGCCGCGATCAGCCGGGCCGTGTCGTCGGTCAACTCGTCGGGCACGCCGAACAGTTCGCAGATGAGCCGCATCGGCAGAGGGTGCGCGAGCAGAGCGCGTACGTCCACGACCTCGCCGCCCGCTCCGGCCGCGGCCAAGCGGTCCAGCAGCTCCGCGGTGATCGCCTCCACCCGTGGCCGCATGGCCTCGGTGCGCCGGTGCGTGAAGCTCGGCGCCACCAGCCTGCGCAGCCGGGCATGGTCGGCGCCGTAGGTCGAGAGCATGTTGACGACCCCGACCCAGCCCAGGATCCAGCCCCAGGAGGGGTGTTCACCGAGCTCGGGCCACAACTTCCAGTGCAGCCGCGGGTCCTTGCTCACCCGCGGATCGAGGATCAGCCCCTTGAGGGTGTCATAGCCGGTCGGCGCCCAGGCGGGTATCCGGCCCGGCAACTCGACGGGCACGATCGGACCGAGCGCCCGCAGCCGCGCGCTCTCGCCCGCGATGTCGGCGCCGAAAGGGTCTAAGACGATGCGGTCGGTCATGGTCATGACGGCACGCTACAGTGCACACGAATCGATTGTAGCGACACGCGATTCCGCTTTCTGTGCTTGTGCTAGTCGCTGTTTCAGTCGTATGGTCCATCCATTCGATCGCATCACGCCACGTACCGAGGTGACCCATGGACCGCTCCCGCCTGCAGGACCTGCTGGCCCGCGAGAGGGCGGAGGCCGTGCGCCGCTGCCCGCGCTCCCGGGACGCCTACGCGCGCGCCGACCACCTCTTCGGGCGGGTGCCGATGACGTGGATGAACAAGACCGCGGGGCCGTTTCCCCGTTACCTGGCCACCGCCCGCGGCGCCCGGGTCACGGACATCGACGGCCATGAGTACGTCGACTTCTGCCTCGGCGACACGGGCGCGATGACCGGCCACTCGCCGGCGCCGGTGGCCGAGGCGGTCCAGCGTCGCTTCGCCGACCTGGGCGGGGCGACCGCGATGCTGCCGACGGAGGACGCCGAGTGGGTCGGCGCGGAACTCACCCGCCGCTTCGGTCTGGCCCGCTGGAGCTTCTCGCTGACGGCGACCGACGCCAACCGCTGGGCGATCCGGCTCGCCCGAGCCGTCACCGGCCGCCCCAAGATCCTCTTCAACAGCTACAGCTACCACGGCAGCGTCGACGAGTCCCTCATCGTGGTCGGCCCCGACGGCGGGGGAGAGGCCCGCCCCGGAAACGTCGGCGCCCCCTGCGACGTCACACTCACCAGCCGGGTCGCCGAGTTCAACGACCTGGAGCAGCTGGAGCGCGAACTCGCCCACGGCGACGTGGCAGCCGTCCTCATGGAACCCGCGCTCACCAACATCGGCATCGTGCTCCCCGAACCCGGCTACCTCGAAGGCGTCCGCGAGCTGACCCGCCGGCACGGCACCCTGCTCGTCAACGACGAGACCCACACCTTCTCGGCCGGCCCGGGCGGCTGCACCGCGGCCTGGGACCTGGAGCCCGACCTGCTCACCATCGGCAAGGCGATCGGCGGCGGCATCCCGGCCGGCGCCTACGGACTGTCCGCCGAACTCGCCGACCGCCTCCTCGACCGCACCGACCTCGACCTCGTCGACATGGGCGGCGTCGGCGGCACCCTGGCCGGCAACGCCCTCTCGGTCGCCGCCATGCGCGCCACCCTCGAACACGTCCTGACCGACGACGCGTTCGCCCACATGTCCAAGCTGTCCGAACGCTTCGAGGCGGGCGTCCACGCCGGCCTGGACGCCCACGCCCTGCCCTGGTCGGTCAGCCGCCTCGGCGCCCGCACCGAGTACCGCTTCGCCTCCCCGGCACCCCGCACCGGCACCGAGTCCGCCGCGGCGGCCGACCCCGACCTGGAGGACTTCCTCCACCTCTACCTGGCCAACCGGGGCATCCTGCTGACCCCGTTCCACAACATGGCCCTCATGAGCCCGGACACCACCGCACAGGACGTCGACACCCACACCGAGGTCTTCGCCGCCGCCCTGACCGAACTGACCGGCTGAGCAGTGCCGATAGGGTCGATGCAGCCGACCGGAGAGGGAGAACCGACACCGTGGACGAGATCGACCGGGCCATCCTGCGCGAACTGCAGACCGACGGCCGTATCGCCTACGCCGACCTCGGCCCCAAGGTCGGCCTGTCCGCGTCGGCGGCGCGGCAGCGCCTCCAGCGGCTGCTGGACTCCAGGGCCGTCCAGGTCGTCGGCGTCACCGACCCGATGGCCATGGGCGGACAGGCCATGGCCCTGCTGGGCATCACCGTGGACGGCGACCCCCGCACGGTCGCCGACGAACTCGCCCGGCGCGACGAGGTCGTCTACTCCGTGCTGACCTCCGGTGGCTTCGACCTGTTCGTCGAAGTGGTCGCCCCCGGCCCGCGCGAACTCCTGGGCTTCGTCAACGACGTCGTACGGCCCGTCGAAGGCGTCCGGCAGATCCAGTCGTTCCCGTACTTCGGCATCCACACCCACCGCTTCCTCTGGGACGTGGGTTGATCGGCCCTCTGTCCTGCCTTCGACGGTGACGGCGACCCCGCGGCCGACTAGCCTACTGGTCGGTAATGGACCGGACCTTGGAGGCAGACATGGCGCAACTCGACATCGAGGGCGCGGTGTTGACGTACGACGACGAAGGCCCCCGCGACGGCGAGGGCGTGCCCCTGGTCTTCGTCCACGGGTGGACGGCCAACCGCCACCGCTGGGACCACCAGATCGCGCACTTCTCGCCGAAACGCCGGGTGATACGGCTGGACCTGCGCGGCCACGGCGACAGCACCGGAGCCGGCGTACGAGCCGTCGACGACCTCGCCCAGGACGTCCTCGCCCTCCTCGACCACCTGAAGGTCGAGCGATGCGTCCTCGTCGGTCACTCCATGGGCGGCATGATCGCCCAGACCGTCACGCTCGCCCGGCCCGACCTCGTCGAACGCCTCGTCCTCGTCGATTCCATCAGCCGCATGGCCTACAGCCGGGGCCGCGGCCTGCTGATGGCGGCCTCCACCCTCGTGCCTTTCAAGCTGTTCGTCGCCACCAACATCCAGCGCGCCTTCGCGCCCGGCTACCCGCGCGAGGAGATCCGCAAGTACATCGAGGCCTCGGCCGCCACGCCCAAGGAAGTGGTCATGACCGACTACGGCGCCATGCGGGCCTTCGACGTCCTCGACCGCGTCGGCGAGATCGAGGCGCCCACCCTGATCGTTCACGGCTACCACGACATCCAGCTCCCGCTGAAGCAGATGCTCCGCATGGCGAAGGCGTACCCGAACGCCGTGGTCCGCATCATCGACGCCGGTCATGAACTCCCGGTGGAGAAGCCGGCGGAGCTGACCGAGGCCCTCGATCGTTTCCTGTGAGCCGCCGTCCCGTCAGTCCAGCTTGCCCCGGCCGCTGAACGTGTCCCGCAGCCGGTCGACCAGGCCCACTCCCGGCGCCAGCAGCTTGTTGGCCGGAGGGGTGGACGGTGCCGAGGGGTGGGGCCGGGTCGGCGCCACCTTCTTGGCCTGGCGGACCTTGTCCCCCAGCTTGTCGAGCGCCTCCGGAGGGCACGCGGCCCGCAGCTTCGGGAAGAGGTTCTCCTCCTCGTCGGCGATGTGCGCACGGACCTCGGCCATCAGCCTGCCGATGAGCCGATCGAACTCGGCGTGGTCCGCCTCGCAGCTCTCCAGGTCCTTCATGATCCGCTCGGCCGTGGAGTGGTCCTCGATCTCCTTGTCCGCGATGCCGTCCCCACCGGCGACGTGCTCGCGCACCGCCGGATAGAGATAGGCCTCCTCGGCGACCGAGTGCCGTACCAGCTCCATCGTGGCCTGGTCGGCGTACACCTTGCGGTCCTTGTCCCCGATCGGCAGCGATTCGATCCGGCCGAACATCTCCTCCACCTCGCGATGGTCGGTCATCAGCTCGTCGATGACGTTCCCGCCGTGCCCCATGCCCTTCACCTCCAGTCAGGAAGCGGCGGTTCCCGGTCCGGATCCGCCACGGAGCCCCGAGTGCCCTGGCCCTGCGCGGGCTAACGCACCCACCGCGATCAGAGCCCCGCCCTGAGTCGGTGACCCCGACCGGATTGCCCGAGGGCAGCGACCCGGACTCCCGCACCGCGGCGGCCAACAGCTCCAGCAGCCCGGCGAGACGCGCGATGCGCTCCTGACCCAGCGCCGCCCACGGCCCTTCGGCGAGCGCATCGGTCCGAGCCTCGACGACGATCCGCCCGACCGTGCCCGCAGCGGTCAACTGCCCGCTCCCGTCGAGCCGGCCACGCTCCCGCAACCCCCGCCCGCCACTCCTCCGCGCCCCGTTTGCACCCCTCCCGCAGGACCGTCGCGTCGGACTCACCGGCGGCCGCCTTGAGCACCATGGCCTGAACGGGGGAGCCTCTGGCCCACCAGCGTGGCGACATGTCAGCAGGCTGCGTACGAGCGTCTCGGTGATCTGGTCGCGGGCGATCCCGCCGTCGGCCGTACCGCCCTGTTCCAGGACGAGACGCCGCTGGGTGGGGCCGGCGTGGTCGAACCAGCCGGGCCGGACGATGGTGTAGGGCAGGCCGCTGGCTCGCAGGAGGCGTTCGGAGCGCCGCTTCCACGGGGTGGCACCGGGGATGTCGCTGCGCGTGGCGTAGATGGAGGTCATGAGTGCCATGCGCGGCTGGGCGCCGTCGAGGGCTTGCAGGATGTTGCGTACGCCGCCGTAGTCGACGTGCGCACGGGCGTCCGGGTGGGAGTCGCCACCGGATCCGTGGGTGAGGACGAGAGCGTCGGCCCCGCCGACCGCGCGCCGCAGGGAGGCGGGGTCCTCGAGGTCGCCCTGTTTCAGTTCGACGCCGAGGAGCAGGTGTTCGGCTCGTCGCAGGCCCCGTACGAGGGCCTTCGGGCGCAGGCCGCGCCGCTCCGCCGCGCGCACGGCGAGCTGTCCGATGCTGCCGGTCGGTGGGTGCTGCCGCGAGAACGCGCGGAAGGGTCCTCTCGGGCGGGTGCCTGAGGGCGCGTCCGGACACCGGCTCCCACCCGAGAAAGTGAGGTCAGCCGTCCAGGCGTCGCGCGCTGAGCCAGTTGACCATGGCCGGGTCGTGGTGGTCGAAGAACAGCGTGCCGCCGGTCTCCAGGGTGGCGACGGAGGCCATCTGGTCGTCGGTGAGGTCGAAGTCGAAGATGTCCAGGTTCTCCGCCATGCGCTCGGGGCGCACCGACTTGGGGATGGCGACGACGCCGCGCTGGGTGAGCCAGCGGAGCGTGACCTGCGCCACCGACTTGCCGTGCTTCTCACCGATCCCGCTCAGGACCGGGTTGGTGAAGAGATCGTTCTTGCCCTCGGCGAACCCGCCCCAGGACTGGATCTGGACCCCGTGCTCGCGCATCAGCTCCTGGTAGTCGGCGCGCTGGAAGAAGGGATGGGTCTCGATCTGGTTGACCGCGGGAGTGACCTCGTTGTTGATGATCAGGTCGAGGAGGCGGTCGGGGTAGAAGTTGGCGACGCCGATCGCCTTGGCGCGGCCCGCGCGGTTCAGGTCCTCCATGGCGCGCCACTGCCCGTACACGTCACCGTAGGGCTGGTGCATCAGGTACAGGTCGAGGTAGTCCAGGCCGAGCTTGTTCAGCGAGGTCTCGAAGGCACGCTTGGTGTTCTCCTCAGCAGGCGCGTCCTGGACGTAGAGCTTGGTGGTGACGAACAGTTCCGCGCGCGGGATGCCGCTCGCCTTGATGGCGCGGCCGACGGCCTCCTCGTTGCCGTACGAGGCGGCGGTGTCGAGCAGCCGGTAACCGGCCGCCAGGGCGTCGGTGACGGCCTGCTCGGTCTCCTCCAGTGGGATCTGGAACACGCCGAAGCCGAGGATCGGCATCTCGACGCCGTTGTTGAGGGTGACGTTCTGCATGGGGATTTCTCTCTGTGCGGGACGGGGTGGGTCAGGTGACCGGTCAGCGTTCGAGCGGGCGCGGGCTCGCCTCGGCGGCGGGGGCCGGAATCGGACGAGGGACTGGCGTACGCAGCAGCGCGGTGGCCACGACGCTCGCGGCCACGGTTGCCGCGGCGATCAGGAGAGCGGTGTGCAGGCCGGACACGAACCCGGTCCGGTCGGCGACCAGTGCGCCGAAGACCGCGACGGCCAGGGCGCCGCCGAGCTGGCGGGCGGCGTTCAGCACACCGCTGGCGACACCGGCGCGTTCGGCGGGCACGTTTTCCAGCAGCAGTGACACCAGCGCGGTCACGGCCATCGCGCCCCCGGCGCCGACGGGCACCATCAGCACCACCGTGAGCCATACCGGCGCGCCGGCGGGCAGGGCCACCATCGCCAGCAGGCCCGCGGCCATCAGGCACTGGCCGGTGATCACCGGCATCCGCGCACCGAAACGGGTGGCCAGGCGGGCGGCGACGGGGCTCATGAAGGAGGTGAGCACGGTCATCGGCAGGAAGGCCACGCCGGTGGCGAGTGCGCTCAGCCCGTGCACCTGCTGGAGATACAGGCCCAGCAGGAAGATCATGCCGTAGAAGCCGATGTTCAGGGCGAACCCGACGGCTACCGAGAGCGACATGGTGCGGGAGCGCAGCAGGGGCAGGGGCGTCATCGGATGCCGTCCGCGGGCCTGGGCGACCAGGTACACGACGGCCGCCACGACCGCGACCGCGAAGGCGGCCAGGACCTGCCCGGCGCCGAACCCGTCGGCACCGGCCTCGATGACCGCGTAGGTCAGCGCGCCCATGGCGGCGACGGCGGCCACCTGGCCGGTCCAGTCGAACGGCACCTCCTGGCGCGGCGAGCGCGGGGCGCGTTCGAGGAGTGCCAGGGCCACCGCGCCGACGGGCAGGTTGACGAAGAAGATCATCCGCCAGTCGACGAGGGTGAGCAGCCCGCCGGCCACGGGCCCGGCAGCGGCGCCGACGGAGCCGCCCACGCCCCACAGGGCGATCGCCCTCGCTCGGGCCGCCCGGTGGGGGAAGGTCTCGCGCAGCAGGGACAGGGAGGACGGGACGACGACTGCGGCCCCGGCTCCCTGTACCAGCCGCGCCGCCACCAGAACGCCCAGGTTCGACGCCAGCGCGCAGACCGCGGACGCGGCCACGAACAGGCCGAGGCCGCAGGCGAACGCCTGGCGGGCACCGATACGGTCGCTGACCGCGCCGGCGGACAGCAGGAACGCGGCGAAGGCGAGGGTGTAGCCGTCGACCACCCACTGCAGCCCCGTCATGCCGCTGTCGAAGCCGCGTCCGATCGAGGGCAGGGCCACGTTCACGATCATCGCGTCGACCATGATCGTGAAGAAGCCGAGCAGTACGGCGGCCAGCGCCGGACGTGCGCCGGGCGTGCTCTGCGGCGGTGGACCGGCCGCGCCGACTTGGAGCGATGCGGGCGAGGCGGACGTGGACAAGGGATGATCTCCTGCACAGGGAAGGCCGGGGGTGCTGTCGGAGATCGAGCCTCGCGCCTTTCCGGCCCCGGTGGCAGGCCGGGATCTGCCAGGCACTGACGTTCAGGGGTGTGACAGGGCCCCCCACGCGCCTGCCACGCAGGTCAGCGCGGTGTGACACTGGCGGCTATGGCATCCGAGCACAGCAGTAGCGCCTACACGGAACTGGGTCGGTTCCTGCGCGCGCGTCGCACTCAGACCAGCCCAGACCAGGTCGGCCTCACCGTAGGAGCCGGTCTGCGCCGCACTCCCGGACTGCGCCGTTAGGAGATTGCCACGCTGGCGGGTATCAGCATCGACTACTACGTCCGTCTGGAGCGCGGCAAGGAGACCCGCCCCAGTCCCTCCGTGCTCGACGCCCTGGCCCGTGCCCTGCACCTCGACGAGGCCGAGCACCAGCACCTGCGCGACCTCGCCGCCCAGGCCGCCCGCTACGCCCCCGAACTGCCGCCGCCCAGCCGAACCGTGCCCCCGAACCTGCAGCTGGTCCTGGAGACCTTGCGGCCGAGCCCGGCCTACGTCATCAGCCGCAGCATGGACCTGCTCGCCTGGAACCCCGGCGGCCTCGCTCTGTACGCGGGCCTCGCCGACTGGCCCGCCCCCCAGCGCAACCTCGCCCGCTACCTCTTCCTCCACCCCACCGCGCGCACCCTCTTCCATGACGACTGGGAATACCAGGTCCGCGGCTGCGTCGCCCGGCTCCGCGCGGTGGCCGGCACCGACTCCGATGCCCCCGATCTCACCAGCCTCGTGGGTGAACTCCTCTTGAAGAGCCCGGACTTCGCCAAGCTGTGGGAGCGCTACGACGTCGTCGGACGCAAGAAGATCCAGAAGACCTTCCATCATCCGCGGGCCGGAGTCCTGACCCTCAGCGGCCAGAGCATGCACCTCGAAGGCACCCCCGGCCAACGCCTGGGCGTCTACACCGCCGAGCCCGGAACCCCCGACCACGACGCCATGCTCCTGCTCGACATGACGGTGCCCCAGTCCGCCGCGCATCCCGAGACGACCGCCGAGCCGGGACGACGCACACAGTTCTGACGGACACCTGCTGCCTGCCGCCGGGTACCTTCCGGTCCGCGCGGGGAGCGCTGCGCGGGCTCAGGCGGAGGACGACCTGGGTTCGTCCGCGGAGGCCGTCGGTTCGTGCGGCGTCGGCTGCGAGCCGAGCATGTCGAGGCCCCGCATCCCGAACTCGTCGGCGGCCTGCCGTGCCTCGGATGCGACATACACGAGGTCGTGCACCGGCCCCCGGGAAAAAACTGCCCTGTATCCTTGATCCACTCTGTGGCGCAGTCTTGGGAGACTCAGTCAATCACCGGTGGGCGGAATCGACATTGAACGCGACCCGAACGACGAGTGAGACGGAGCGGGACCGGCCCCGCAGAGGTGTGCGGTCCCCGCGTGCCCTGGCCCGGCTCGCCCTGCTGTGTGTGGCCGCGGCCGTCGCGGCCGTGGTGGCGGTCGGAGCGGGCCACTGGCTGGTCCTTCTGCTCGGCCTGGTCGGCCTCGCCCTGGCCGGTGCCGGCCTCTGGTGGGCCCTGGCGCACCGGGGAGTCGCCCGACTCTGCGGCGCGCTGCTGGCGATCGCCGCGCCCGTCGGTGTGCTGGTGCTGTACGCGGTCTCGGGCCTGTGGATCGTGGCGGTGGCGGCTGTCGCGGCCTGGACGGTCGCGCTGGCCTGCGCCAGAAGCGCGCTGCGCGGACTGCGCACACCGCACGGCATGAGGTCCCGCTCGGCCCGGCCGCCCCGCCGGGCCGTGCTGATCATGAACCCGCGCTCCGGGGGCGGGAAGGTCGGCCGCTACGGGCTGGTGGAGAAGGCCGAGGCGCTGGGCGCCCGGGTGATCCTCCTCGACGTCGACACCCGCCCCGACCCGGTGGCACTGGCCCGCCGGGCCGTGGCCGAGGGCGCCGACCTGCTCGGCGTGGCCGGCGGCGACGGCACACAGGCCCTGGTCGCGGGAGTGGCCGCCGAGCACGGCCTGCCGTTCATGGTCGTGACCGCCGGAACCCGCAACCACTTCGCCATGGACCTCGGCCTGGACCGCGACGATCCGGCACGCAGCCTGGAGGCGCTCACCGACGGCGTCGAACTCCGCGTCGACCTGGGGGAGGTGGCAGGCCGGCCGTTCGTCAACACGGCCTCCTTCGGCGCGTACGCGCAGATCGTGCAGAACCCCGACTACCGCGACGCCAAGGCCGCCACGGCCCTCGACCAGCTGCCCGACCTGCTCACGGGCGACCCGGCCGCCGCACTGACCGCCCACACCGACGGCGAGCGGCTCGACGCCCCGCAGGCGGTGCTCGTCAGCAACAACCCCTACGCGCGCGCCGATCCGATCGGCGGCGGCCGCAGACCACGGCTCGACACGGGCACCCTCGGCGTGATCGCGGTCCGTGTGGAGGGCGCTGCACACGCCGCCGAGCTGGCCCTGCTCGGCGAACGGTCCAGCAGCATCACCGCATGGACGACCCGTCAGGTGGTGATCGAGTCCGCCGAGGACCTCATCCCGGTGGCCGTGGACGGCGAAGCACTCACCCTGCCCCCACCGGTCGTCTGCGCGATACGGCCGGGCGCACTGCGCGTACGGGTGCCCCGCCACCGCCCCGGCGCCCCGTACATCGCCCCCTCCGTCGACTGGCGGCGCGTGGTCCGCCTCGCGTTCGACCGCTCCCCCCACCCGCGCGAGAACCACCAGGAGCACACCGATGACTGACCTCCCGCCGCGCGAACAACGCGTCCCGCGAGGCCTGTTGCGCGATCTCGCCGCCCTCGACCAGGCGCTCTACGAGGCCGTGACGGTCACCAGCACACCCGCGCTGGACTCCGCGCTGCGCCGGCTGTCCGCGGCGGCCGACCACTCCAAGATCTCTTTCGCGGTCGCCGGAGCTCTGGCCCTCTGTCCCGGCCGCTCACGCCGCGCCGCAGCCCTCGGCGTCGCGGCGATCGGCGTCGCCTCGGCGACGGCCAACCTGCTCGGCAAACGTCTCGTACGACGGCCACGGCCCCACCGCGCCGAGGACTCGCCGTTCCCCGGACGGCACGTCCCGATGCCGGAATCCGCCTCGTTCCCCTCGGGTCACACGGCCTCGGCGGTCGCCTTCGCCGCGGCCGTGGGCCCGGCCTTCCCGGCCGCCACGATCCCGCTCGGCCTGCTCGCCTGTGCCGTGGGCTACTCGCGCGTTCATACCGGGGTCCACTACCCGGGTGATGTCATCGCCGGGGCCGTACTCGGCACCGGCGCCGCGGCCGCGGTCCTCGCCGTCGCCCACCGGGGCGGCCTGCCGACCCGATAGCCCCAACTCGCCTGCCCACGCGCCCACTTGCCGACGTGGCTGCTTTTCGACTCTCCAAACGCTCCTGATTCCGTTTTCAACAGATCTTGAAGATCTCGTGTGGGAAACCTGTCTAAGATCTGGAGCTTGTACGGAGAGGGAGAACGTGTGAGCGAACCGGCAGACCCCGGCTGCCCGGAATGCGGCAAACCCAGGGCGGCGGACGGCACTCCGACGTGCTCCTGCGCCCGTCGCGCCTCCGACGCCCACCGTGAGACGCGTACGGCGGAGGCGGCGGCCGCGGAGGACTTCGACCCGGTGCGCATACGGCCGTTCGTGGAAATCGACGCCGACTCCGCACCGGTGGACGGAGATACGCCTCCGGCCGAGGTCGAGGAGCCCCAACGGCTCAGCTCCACGAGCGAATTGGACGACGTCTTCCCGCCCGTCACCGAGGAAGAGTCGGTCATCGGCGAAGCGCCTCCCGAGCCGCCGTTCGGCGGCGCCCCGGAACGCCGCAGCAGATCCCGCGCCCTGCTGGTCACCCGAGCCGGAGCCGCCGCTGCGGTCCTGATGACGGGCGCGGTGATCGGCGGTGTCTTCTGGTACGAGAGTCCGTCGCGAGACGACTCCGTCTCCGGCGGCGTACGGGCGGGCCTGCCGGAGGGGACGCCCTCCGGGGACGCCCCGTCGACGCCGGACCCGTCCCGGACGACGTCCTCGGCGCGGCCGTCCGCGACCTCCTCAACGAGCGAGACCGCGACCGCCGGCCAGGCCCCGACCGGTACTGGCGACCCGAGCGGCACCACACCCACCGCGACGGCCACCGGCGCCCCCGCACCCAGCACATCGAGCGGACAACCCCCGGTCCTGCGCTACGGCGACAAGGGTCCCGAAGTCGTCGAACTCCAGTTGCGGCTGCGGCAGGTCGGTTTCTACGACGGTGAAGCCGACGGCACCTACGACCGTGACGTCGAGAGCGCCGTCCGCGGCTACCAGCTCACCCGCGTCATCCTCCAGGACGAGCCGGGCGTCTACGGCGCCGCGACCCGAGCCTCCCTGGAGTCCGAGACCAAGGAGCCCTGAGAAGGTTCGGCTCTCAACGCGCTTACTGAGCAACAGCCTTGAGCAGTTCCCCCCTCGCCCGGTCTCCAGGCCCGCCGGATGCACCTCGGCGTGGATGCCGGGAGAAGAACGGTGGGAGCCGTACGCCAACGCCCGGCGGCCGAGGGCCGACACGCGCGAACAACTGGCCAAGGATGATCAGCTCTCCGCCCCTCGGTCCCTACACTGACCGCAGGTTCGGGCGGGAGGAGGTGCCGGTGACCGGAGCACGCCCCGCTGGGCTGTTCGTCGGCCTGTGCACGCTGGACGTCATCCAGCTCGTGGACCGGGTTCCGGGCGCCAACGAGAAACTGACGGCCCGTGAGCAGACCGTCGCCGCAGGCGGTCCGGCGACGAACGCGGCCGTCACCTTCGCCCATCTGGGCGGCACGGCGAGGCTCCTCAGCGCGATCGGCTCCCATCCGCTGGGGTGGGCGGTCGTGGCCGACCTGGAGCGGCTGGGCGTGACGGTCTCCGACCTGGCCGCGGACTCGCCGGAGCCGCCCGCCGTGTCGTCCATCCTGGTCACCGCGTCCAGCGGCGACCGTGCGGTGGCCTCGACCAACGCGACCGGCCGCAAGCTCTCGCCTCCCGGCGACCTCGACGCCTTGGTGGCCGCCTGCGACATCGTCGAGTTCGACGGTCACCACAGCGAACTGGCCCTGGCCGCCGCCCGCGCCGCGCGCTCGATCGGCCGAACAACCCTGCTGGACGGCGGCAGTTGGAAGGACGGCACGGAGGATCTGCTGCCGTTGATCGACGTGGCCGTCTGTTCGGCCGACTTCCATCCGCCGGGGACGAGCACACCGGCCGACACCTTGCGGTTCCTGCGCGCGCACGGCGTGACCTGGACGGCGGTCAGCGGGGGAGGGGGCCCCATCCTGTGGGCGGGCCCCGACGGGGGTGGCACGGTGGAGATCCCTCCGGCGCGCGTGGTGGACACGCTCGGCGCGGGTGACGTCCTGCACGGGGCCCTCGCGCATCACCTCGCTGTGCAGGGGGAGTTGACGGCGGAGGGGTTCGCCGAGGCGTTGCGTGACGCGGCCGAGGTGGCCTCGCGGGCGTGCGCTTCTTTCGGGACCCGGGCCTGGATGCTGGAGGAGTGAGCGGCGGGACGGTGACCCTCGCCCTCCACCGTCCTTCCTGACTCTCTCTCCGATACCTCGGATCTCTCCCGCTGCATTGACGTGCATGCGGCCCATGCCTATGTTGCAACGCGGGATAGCTCCGATGAATCACGGATCCACCTGGAGGTAACGTGCCCAGCCCCTCCATGCCCAGCCCCTCCATGCCCGGCCCCTCCGTGCCCGACCCGTCCAGACGCACCGTCCTCGCCACCGGATCCGCCCTGGGCGGCGCACTTCTGACGCCGGGTCTGGCCGGCCGGGCGACGGCGGCCGACCGACCCGGTCCCGTCGCCGACCCCTGGCGCACCGTCCTCGACGACGCCGACCTGGTCTGGCAGCGCATGCCCACGGCCTGGTACGAGGGCCCCTTCCTCGGCAACGGCTTCCTCGGCTCCGGCATCTACGCCGAGCCGGGCGCCGCCTCGACGGCCGTGCGCTTCAACATCCAGCACTCCGAAGTGCAGGACCACCGCCCCGAGTTCGGCTCCCTCTTCGGCCTGGCACGCCTGCCCATCGGGTACTTCACCCTGGAGCCGGTGGGCGCGATCACCGGCGTCGACTGGCGACTGGCGCTGCACGACGCCGAGTTGACCGGCACGCTCACCACCGACAAAGGCACTCTGACCCTCCGGGCCCTGGTCCACAACGACCGCTCGGTGCTCGCCGTGGAGGTCACCCCGACCGAGGGAGAGCACGGTTTCCGCTGGGTGTTCCACCCGGCGGACGCGATCAGCCCGCGAGCCGCCTTCAAACCCCTGCCCGACGGCTACCAGGGCAACCCGTCGGCCCAAGTCGCCGACCACGAAGGGGTGACCGCCGCCGTGCAGCCGCTGCTGTCGGGCGGACAGCACGTCACCGCGTGGCAGGAGCGCACCAGAGGCCGTGCGCGAACCCTGTACGTCCATGGCGCGCACTCGTACCCGCAGACCACGGCCCTGCCCCGAGCGCTCAAGACGATCCGCACCACCGCCCAACTTCCCTACTCCACCCTCGCGTTGACCCACCGCGCCTGGTGGCACGCCTACTACCGCAAGAGCTTCCTGTCCCTCCCCGACGCCCGCATCCAGCGCTTCTACTGGATCCAGCTCTACAAGGCCGCCTCCGCCGCCCGCCGCGACGCCCCCGTGATGGCGACCAGCGGCCCCTGGCTGGAGCCCACCCCGTGGCCCAACACCTGGTGGAACCTCAACGCCCAGCTGGAGTACTGGCTCATCCACGGCTCCAACCACCTCGAACTCGACGCGATCACCAGGGCGTTGAGTGAGTTCCGGGACAATCTCGCGGCCGAGCTCGCGCAGCCGTACCGCACCGACTCGCTCGGCATCCCCCGCACCACCGACCCCCACCTGGTCAACGGCGCGGCCAGCACGCTCATGGGCTACGGCGTCGGCATCCCCGGTCAGGACCCGCCCACTCCCGAAGTCGGCGATCTCACCTGGGCGTTGCACAACGTCTGGCTCAGTTACCGCCACACCATGGACCGGTCGATCCTCGCAGACGTCCTCTTCCCCCTCCTCCGGAAGGCGATCAACTACTACCTGCACTTCCTCGAACCGGGCCCGGACGGCAGACTCCACCTGCCCGCCACCTTCTCCCCCGAGTACGGCGGCGACTCACGCGACTGCAACTACGATCTGATGCTCCTGACCTGGGGCTGCCGCACCCTCGTCGAGTCGGCCGAACTCCTCGGCATCGACGACCCGTTGGCGCCCCGTTGGCGTGAAGTCCTGGCGAAGCGGGTCCCGTATCCCACGGACGCGAACGGCTTCATGATCGGCGCGGACATTCCCTTCGCGAAGTCGCACCGCCACTACTCGCACCTGCTCGCGGTCTACCCGCTCTACGAGGTCACCGGCCGTACCCCCGACGAACGCGCCCTCATCGAGAAGTCCCTGGCGCACTGGGTCGGCTTCGAGGGCGCCCTGCAGGGCTACACCTTCACGGGCGCCGCGTCGATGTCCGCACTGCTCGGCAAGGGCGAGGACGCCCTGAACTACCTCGGCGAGCTCATGACCCGCTTCATCCAGCCCAACACCATGTACCAGGAGTCGGGGCCGGTCATCGAAACGCCCCTGTCGGCGGCCCAGTCCCTGCACGACATGGTCTGCCAGTCCTGGGGAGGGATCATCAGGGTGTTCCCGGCCCTGCCGGCCGCCTGGGCGGACCTGGCCCTGCACGACTTCCGCACCCAGGGCGCCTTCCTGCTGAGCGCACGCCGCGAGGGCGGCACCACCCGCTGGGTACGGCTGCTCAGCGAGGCGGGCGCGCCCTGCGTCGTACGCCACGGGATCGCGGGCCCGCTCGACGTTCGAGACGGACGGGGCCGCCCGCTGCACCACACCGATGCCGGCGACGGCGCGATCGAGATTCGCCTGCGCAAGGGCGAGTCGGCCCTCATCACCGCCAAGGGCGACCACCCGGACGTGTCCGTGTCCCCCGTACCCCCGAACGGGGACGCGCCCCGCTGGGGGCTGCCCCTTGCCTGAGCGCGACCGTGCCCGGTTCGGGTGATGGACCCATTCATTGGGCGGTACATGACGTGCGGTGCGACTCGACCGGGGGTCAGATGGGTGCATGCCAAGATCCATATCCCGCTGTCGCCGCCTGCCGCTGACAGCCGCCCTGACGGGCCTCCTCACCCTCCTGTCCTGTCTGTCCGCAGCGGCCACCGCCGCAGACGGGTCCATACCCGAGCGCGGCAGCGCCTACATGGGCATCGGTGTCATGGCCCATGACGGAGTCGACGGCAGCCCCGACGCCGTGTCCCCGACAACCCGCGCCGCGCAGACCGAAGGCGTCGACGTCGCCAGCTACCAGCGCGACGTCGCCTGGTCCACCCTGTGGAGCAGCGGCACCCGGTGGGCCTACACCAAGGCCACGGAAGGCACGAGCTACCAGAACCCCTACTTCGGCGGGCAGTACGGCGGCGCCCACGACGTCGGGATGGTCCGCGGGGCGTACCACTTCGCCACGCCGGACACCAGCAGCGGCAGCGCCCAGGCCGACTACTTCGTCGACCACGGCGGCGCCTGGTCCGGCGACGGCCGGACCCTGCCCGGGGCCCTCGACATCGAGTGGAACCCGTACGGCGACTCCTGCTACGACAAGACCCCCGGCTCCATGGTCAGCTGGCTCCATGACTTCCTGAACCGCTACCGGGCCCGCACCGGCCGCGAGGCCGTCATCTACACGTCCACCTCCTGGTGGACGAGCTGCACGGACGACAGCACCGACTTCGGCTCCACCAACCCCCTGTGGATCGCCCGCTACGCCTCGTCCGCCGGGGCGCTGCCGGCGGGCTGGTCGTCGTACACGATGTGGCAGTACACCTCGTCCGGACTGACGGTCGGTGACCACGACCGCTTCAAGGGATCCGCCGACAAACTGAAGCAGTTCGCAACCGACTGACGGAGGGTGTCCCTCGCGGGCGACGCGGCGCGGGACGTCGGGCGGCGGCGATAGTGTGCCGGTCATGCACGTGCCCGTACCGGAACCGTCCCCGTCGCCCGCGGCTCCCCGCAGAGCCCGCGAACTGGGCCTGGTGATCGGGGAGTTGCCCACCGGACCGCACAACGCCCTCACGGACGTCCCCGGCATCCGCGTCGGGCACACCACGCTGATCCGTCCGCCAGGGGTGCACAGCGGAGTCACCGCGATCGTCCCGGACGGCGTGGGCCCCGCCGCCCCACTCCCGGCCGGCGTGTTCGCGGGCAACGGCTACGGCAAACTGATCGGCACCACACAGATCGCCGAACTCGGCGCCCTGGAGACCCCGATCCTGCTCACCTCGACCCTGTCCGCCTTCCGGGTCGCGGACGCCCTGGTCGGCTGGATGCTGGAACGACCCGAGGGCGCGGGCGTACGGAGTCTGAACCCGGTGGTGGGGGAGTGCAACGACGGGCTCCTGTCCGACATCCGCTCCCGGCCGGTGCGCGAGGAACACGTCCGCGCGGCACTCGACACCGCGTCGGACGGGCCGGTCGCCGAGGGCTGCGTCGGCGCGGGCACCGGCACGACCGCCCTCGGCTTCAAGTCCGGCATCGGCACCTCGTCACGACGACTGCACCTCGCGGGCCGGGAAGTGACCCTCGGAGTGCTGGTCCAGGCGAACTTCGGCGGCACGCTACGCGTGGGGGGCCGCACACTCACCCCCGCCGACGTCGGCCTCCCCACCCCCGCACCCGGACCCGACAACGGCTCGTGCATGGTCGTGGCCGCGACCGACGCACCCCTGGACGCCCGCCGGCTGACCCGGCTCGCCCGCCGCGCCGTCTACGCCCTGGGCCGAGTCGGCGCGGCGTACGGCCACGGCAGCGGCGACTACGGGCTCGCGTTCGGCACTCGGCCGGAGGGCACCCCCGCCGTCGTACCCGACCACGAACTCGACCCCCTGTTCCTCGCCGTCCTGGACGCCGTGGAGGAAGCCGTCCTCAACTCGCTGCTGACCGCCACCACGACCACGGGCCCGCGGGGAGACACACGCCACCCGCTGCCCGCGCAGCAGCTTCTCGCCCTGCTGGGGTGACCGGGGTCCAAGGCGCTGCCGACCGGTCCGACCGCGACGGCAGTCGCACCCTCGATCCGTGGCCACACTCAGTGCCCGCAACGCGAGGGCCGCGACTCGTGTTCTTCGTACGTCGTCCCGCCGCCGGTCGCCAGGACGGGTGGCTACGGCGTCGCCTCCGCTCCGGACCTGGGTGTCGGCAGTGCCACCGGCTGCCTGGTGCGCAGTGACTCATAGGCGGCGAGCACGATCCGCAGCGAGCGCAGGCCCGCCTCGCCGTCCGGTGAGGGACGTCGCCCGGTCCTGGCCGTGTCGAGGAAGGCGTCCAGCATCAGCGCGTCGAGGTCCTCGCCGCCGGGCTCCCAGCGGGCCCGGCCGACGGAGGCGTCGAACCCGCCCAGGAGCCGGGGGAAGGCGTCGAACTCGACGATCGCCCGCTCGCCGATGCACGTCAGCGTGAGCCCGCCCCAGGTGGGGTGGTCCTTGGGCTGGCTCCAGCTGCAGTCGACGGCGGCGACCGTGCCGCCCGGGTAGCGGATCGTGACCAGACCCGCGGTCTCCACGTCCAGGCCGAGGTCGGCGTCGAGGACGGAGTTGGCCTGGGCATAGACCTCCGTCGCCTGTGCGCCGTCGAGGAGCACGTCCATCAGGTCGGCGATGTGCACGGTGTGATCCATCACCGCCCCGCCGCCGGCCAGCTCGCGGTTTCCGAACCATGGCTGGGAACGGGCCGGGTTCCGGCCGCTGTTGGTGCCGCTGACGCTGATCAGACGGCCCAGGGATCCGTCGTGGACGGCCCGGCGCAGCGCTCCGAAGGCGGAGGCGAAGCGGACCGGGTAGGCGGTCATCAGGCCCACTCCGGCGCGTGCGCAGGCGTCCAGGATCGCCCGGGCATCGGCCTCCGTGGTGGCCAGCGGCTTCTCGCAGAGCACAGGGACACCGGCCGCCGCGGCACGTTCGACCAGTTCTCGGTGGCGGGCGTTCTCGCTGGTGACGATCGCCGCGTCGAGCGGCTGGTCGAAGACCTCGTCCCAGGTGTCGACATACGGCACCCCGAGCCGCTCGGCCAGGAGCGGGCCCCGGTCCGGGTCACCGGGCGGGGCGCCCGGGTCGGCGGAGACGAGCTCCACGTCGTCGCGCTCACGCAGCAGCCTCAGGTACGTGGCGGCGTGGACGTGCGCGAAGGACAGGACGGCGACCCTCATACGGCGCTCCCGTTCAACTCGACGGCACGGCCCGTACGGGCCGATTCGGCGGCGGCTGCGGCGATGCGGACGGCCGCCACACCGTCCCGGGCGCTCACCCGGGGTTCGGGTCCCGTCCCGGCGAAGGCGGCGGCGAACTCACGTATCTGGACGGTGTACGGGGACTCACCGAAGTCCCCCGACGGGATGCCCTCGGCGTCGCCGCCCCGACCGCCGGTGATCCGCAGCCCCGTCGAGGCCACCGAGTCGTGCGTGGCGTTGCCGTCGGTGCCCGAGACGTGGAAGGTGGTGCGGAACGGGGTGGCCGGCGGCGCCCACACGCCGACCACCTGGGTGATCACGCCCGTCTGATGCGTGAGGACCGCGGTACCGGTCGCCACGGCGCCCTCGGGCGCCGGCGCGGTGAGGTGACCGCACGGCCGGGCGTGGACGCGCACCACCTCGCCGAACAGCCAGCGGGCGATGTCGTAGTCGTGGATCATCTGGTCGACCAGGATGCCGCCGGAGCGGGCGGGGTCGGCGAACCACGGACTCCAGGTGGGGTAGCGGCCGGTGCGGGTGAAACGGGCTACAGCGACGCGGCCCAACGTGCCGACGGACACGAGTTCGCGCAGCCGGGCGTAGGCCGGGAAGAAGCGCACCACGTGACCGGGGTACAGACGCAGACCCGCCGCCTCCGCCGTGCCCGCGATCAGTTCGGCGTCCGCCTCGGTGAGCGCCAACGGCTTCTCGCACAGCACATGTGCCCCTGCGGCGAGGCCCGACAGCGCGATTTCGGGATGGGTGTCGGTGGGGGTGCACACGTCCACCACATCGGCGCCGGCCATGGCCTCCTCCCGTGAGGAGACGGCGGTGGCCGCGAACTCCCGTGCCAGAGCGGGGGCCTGGCCGTCGGGGGCAAAGATGCGGACCCGGGCGCCGAGCGCGCTCCAGGCGGATAGATGGGCGCGCGCGATGCCGCCCGCGCCGATCAGCGCCACGTCGAGTTGTGCCATCTGCTGTGGGCCTCCTAGCCCTTGAGCGCGCCGCTGAGCACGCCGTTGATGAAGTGCCGCTGGAAGAAGAGGTAGACGACCACGACCGGCGCGATCACGATCAGCGTGGCCGCGGCGAGCAGCGGCACGTCGACGTCGTACTGGCCGGTGAAGAAGCCGAGTCCGGCCGGCGCGGTGCGCCTGCCGGGGTCCTGGACGAGGATCAGCGGCAGCAGGAACTGGTTCCAGCTCCACACGAAGTACAGGACACCGAGGGTGGTGACGGCCGGGCGGGAGCTCGGCATCAGCACCCTCCACAGAGTCGTCCACGGCGAGGCCCCGTCCAGCCGTGCGGCCTCGACGAGGCTGCGCGGCATGGTCGCGAAGTGCGCCCGCATCCAGAACACGCCGAACGGCATGAAGGCGGCGATCTCCGCGAGCGCCAGCCCCGGCACGGTGTTGGTCAGCCCGAGCGCCCGCAGGTCGTAGTAGAGCGGGATGACGGTGACCTCGGTCGGGATGGCGAGGCCGAGCAGCAGATAGCCGTACAGCTTCCCGCCGCCGGGGACGTCCATGGTGGCCAGCGCGTACCCCGCGAGCGTGGCGCACAGCACCGCGGCCGGGACCACGGCGAGTGCGATGACCGCGCTGGAGAGCAGCAACGGCCCGAACCCGGCCCGCGACCAGGCGTGCACGAAGTTCTCCAGGTGGATGCCGTGAGTCGGCAGGGCAAGCCCGGTCAGCGGCGTTCCGGAAGGCTGCACCGAGGCCAGCAGCAGCGACAGGAACGGGACGAGGACGGCGGCGCAGAACACCGCCAGCACGGCGGGCGCGGCGAGCCCTCGCCCGGCACGCCGGGGCACGGGAGTCGTCACGGGGTCTCCCTGGCGAGGCGGTTGACGACGAGGACGGCGACGGAGATGACCGCCGTGAGCACCACCGCGAGCGCGCTGGCCAGCCCCACCTGACCGCCCCCGAAGGCGAGCCGGTAGATGAGGATGCCGGGCACCACGGTGCTGTTGCCCGGCCCGCCGCCGGTGGTGATGTAGATCAGGTCGAAGCTCGACAGGGCCGCGATCACGGTGATGGACAGCGCCACGGCGATCTCCGGCCGCAGCAGGGGCACGGTGACCGACCAGAACTCCCGCAGCGGGCCCGCGCCGTCCATCCGTGCGGCCTCGTAGATCTCCTGGTCGATGCGCTGGGTGCCGGACAGGAACAGCACCATGCACAGCCCGGCCACCACCCAGGTGCCGATCAGCCCGACGGCCGGCAGCGACCACGTGAAGCTGCCCAGCCAGGAGTCGGCGAAGCGGCCGAGACCGACGGCGCGCAGTGCCTGGTTGAGGGTGCCGTCCTCGGCGTACACCCAGCGCCAGATGATGGCCACCGCGACCAGCGGGACGACCTGCGGCAGGAAGAGCAGCGTCCGTACGACCGTGATGCCGCGTCGGCCGGATCGGCGGGCGACGACGGCCGCCGCCACCAGGCCCAGGCCGATGGGCAGCACGGAGAAGAAGACGATCAGCGCGCCCGCGTGCCAGGCCGCCGCCCGCAGCTGCGGATCGGCGAAGACCTGGCGGTAGTTGGCGAGCCCGGTGAAGGACGGCAGGGTCACCCCGTCCCAGGCGTACAGCGACAGGTAGGCGGCGTGCAAGGCGGGTAGCACGGCGAACAGCGTGTACGGCAGCAGGGCGGGCAGCACGTAGAGCAGCGCCACGGCGCGCCGCCTGCGCCGGTGCCGGCGACCGGCCCCGCCCGGACGTCCGGGCGGGGCCGGGGCGTGGTCGGCCGTCACGGGCGGGGGACGGTGTGAGGCGACGGTCATCACGCGTGGTAACGGTCGAAGTCGGTCTGCAGGTTGGCGAGGAACTTCTCCACGCTGACCTTTCCGCCGGCCAGCAGCTGCAGTTGGGTGGTGAGGGTGTCGGGCATCGTCGGAGTGGAGGCGTTCTGGATGAACGGCTCCAGACCGGAGTCCTTGACGACGGCCTGCCAGCCGCCGCTCACATCGCCGAGCAGCCTGCTCTGCCGCGGCATGGAAGAGGCGTCGGGGGCCATGAAGCCGGACTTGGCGACGAGGGGCGCGGCCTCGGCGCTCGCGCAGAAGTCGAGGAAGGCGGCGGCCGCGGCCGCGTTCTTCGACCTGCTGGAGACGCAGTAGTAGACACCGGCGCCCGTGGTGCGCGGGGTGCCGCCCTTGTCTGCGGGCGGGGCGTTGAACAGGCCCGCGTCGTCGCCGAGCCCCTTGGCGACCGCGGACGCGGCCCAGTTGCCGCTGATGCGGAAGACGCCGGTGCCCTTGGCGAAGGAGGCGGTGGCGTCGTTGTCGCTGACGCCGTTGACCTTCGGTGTCACATAGCCCTTGTCCACCCAGCGTTTGAGGGTGGCCGCCGCGGCGACCGCCTCGGCTCCGGTGATCCTGGCGCCCTTGTGGCCGAAGGCCCATGCCTCGCGGTCGGCGGGCTTCATATGGACCGACAGCAGGACGTTGAACGGGTGGTTGAGGCCGCCGTCGAGGTTGCCCGCGACCAGCGCGGTCTCGCCTGCCGCCCTGGCCTTGGCGAACATCGCCTCCAACTCGCCGATGGTGGCGGGTGGGACGGTGATCCCGAGCTTCTTCGCCTTGGCCCTGTTGTAGTAGACGCCCTCGAACGACAGCCCGCCGGGCACACCGTACAGTGCACCGGTGCCGGTGGTCCGGCCGTCGGAGCTGAAGGTGATCTGGTCGAGGCCGGGGAACTTCCCCGCCCACCCGTAGGCCTTGCCGTACGCGCCGAGGTCGAGCAGCAACCGGCCCTTGACCAGGTTGTTCATACCCGAGACGAACTGGGCGATGTCCGGGGCGGTGTCGGCCGACATGGTGGTGTCGATGCTCTTGAGGTAGTCGTCCCAGCCCGTGTACTGGCGCTTGAAGGTGACGTTCGGGTGCTTGGCGTGGAAGGCGGCGAGCAGATCCGGGGTCATCGTGGTGTCGTCCGCGTCCGCGACCACGAGGGTGATCTTCTTGTCGGTCGGAACGGCGGTGGCGACGGGACCGGACGCGCTGTCGGCGGAGGACCCGGTGGCGCCGGGGGTGAGGGAACTGCCGCACGCGGCCAGCACCGAGGATCCGGCGGCGGCGAGGAAGATTCGTCTGGGCAGGTGGACGGGGTGGGGAGGGCGGCTGTGGGTCATGGCGCTATCTCCTGGGGCGACGGAGAGGAGAAGGAGGGGTGCAGGGCGTCGGGTGGGGGGCCGGCCCGGAGCGATGCCGTGGGGGACACGGAGAGGCAGCGTGACACGAGGGCTTTTAATAAAGCAGTTGCGTTTTATAATCAACACGGCGTCGTGGGGCGTCAAGACTTCTTGCGGAGGTGGCGGTGGCAGTTCCGGAGCCGGAGACGGTCCTCTGGCCGCTGAGTGGGGCCGACAGACCGGTGGCGACCGGGGCCCCGGCCGTGGTGGGCGTGGCGGATCTACGCGCGACGAACGCGGCGGCCGTACTCGCCGTCGTACGATCGGCGGATCCGCACCCGCGGCTGTCCGAGCTGGTCAAGGCGACGAGCCTGTCACGCCCGACGGTGGAGGCGATCGCCGAGGAACTGGCGGACTGCGGCCTGATCGAGGTCGCGCCCGCGCTCTCCGCCCGGGGCCAGCGCTCTCCGGGCCGCCCGGCCCGCCGGTTCCGCTTCCGCCCGCACGCGGGCTTCGTCGTCGGCGTCGACGTCCGTCCCCAGTCTGTCACCGCCTGTCTCGCAGACCTGGACGGGGAACAGGTCGCCGTGCATCGCCTGACAGTCCGCGCGGACATCCCGGGCGCGGCCCGCGCCGATGCCGTCACCTCGGCTGTCCGGTCCGCCATGGTCCGCCTCGAGGTGGACGCGACCCGTGTCTGGGCGGCGACGATCGGCACCCCCGGGCTCGTCGACCGCTTCAACGCCCGCGTCCGCCAGGCCGACAATCTGCACAGCTGGGCCGACACCGACGTCGTCGGGATCCTCCGCGAGGAACTGCACTGCCCCGTGGCCGTCGAGAACGACGCCAACCTCGCGGCGCTCGGGGAGCAGTGGCGCGGTGTCGGACAGGCGTCCGTCGGCACTGGTGCTGAGCCGCCGGACACCGGTGAGGCCGACGAGGACAACGGTGAGACGGCCGAGGAGATGCTGTTCGTCCTCCTCGGCGAACGTCTCGGCGCCGGTGTCATCACCGGGGGCAGGCTCCTGCGCGGCCATCATGGGGCAGCCGGCGAGATCGGCTTCATCCGCTTCCCCGACGCTGCGGACCTCGCGCGCGGGTCCCGCTCCGGATCTGCCGCCGGTCCCGGTCTGGAACCCCTGGCGAACTCCGTGATCGCCGGTGCGGCAGCAGGTGATGCCGACGCGGTGGCCGCCGTCGAGTCGTACGGCCGACGCCTGGCCGCGGGGCTCGCCCCCGTCCTGCTCGCCCTCGACCCGGCCCTGGTCGTGCTGGGCACCGGACGGTTCAGGACCGCCGACGCCGACCCGGCCGCCGCCCTCCTGATGGACGCCGCACGCAGGCACGCCGCGAGCCTCCTGATCGATCCGCCGCGCTGGC
Organism: Streptomyces sp. NPDC001617; assembly: GCF_053596855.1. Lineage (NCBI taxonomy): Bacteria > Bacillati > Actinomycetota > Actinomycetes > Kitasatosporales > Streptomycetaceae > Streptomyces > Streptomyces sp. NPDC001617. The sequence goes on along the minus strand of NZ_JBSFHA010000042.1, from coordinate 13,498 downwards.
AGCTGTCAGCCCTCGGCGACGACGCCGTCCTCACCGGCGCGGTCCGCTTCGCGCTCTCCTCCGTCCAGGCCGTGCTGCGCACCCGACCGACGAGCCTCATGGCACGGGCGAGGGGGGCGTAAGGGGCACCCTGGAACCCCCGGTGCTCAGGCGACGTCGGCCACCGAGAACACCCCCGGCCCGCTCACCGCGTACAGCACCTTGCCCACCAGCAGCGGCGGCACGCCGCTCGGGGACAGCTGCTCGAAGGACTCGCCCTCGGTGTCGAAGGACGGGGCGGTGCGGCCGATCTCCCTGCCGGTGCGCGGGTCGAGGGCGAGGACGCTGGTGTTGGGCAGGTTGACGTACAACCGGCCGTTGTGGAGGGCCGGTTCGCTGAAGATGCGCAGGTCCCTCGAGCTGGTCCACAGCGGTTTGCCGCGCTTGAGGTCGAGGGCGAGCAGCGTCTCGTTGCCGTAGTCGAAGATGTACATGGTGTCGCCGCGCACGAGCGGCGGCGCCTCCGGCTCGACGCTCCACGGGAAGTCGATACGGCGGGTCTTCCCACTGCCGAGGTCCTGGATGAAGAAGGCGGCGGAGACCCCGCTGTCGTTCTCCCAGCGTGCGTAGTACGCCGTGCCGTCGTGCACCGTGGCCAGCCACAGGTCACCCTTGGGCGCGTCCACCGTCCCCAGTGTCCGGCCCGTACGGGCGTCGACGCGGGCGATACCGCCGGATCCGCCGCGCAGGTCGGCGTAGAGCACCCCCGCGGACCCCTCGTGGAACGGCTCGGCCGAGGAAGCGGCCACCGTCCGCCGCCACAACTCCTCACCCGTGCGCGGCTCGTACGCCGCATAGCGCGCGCTCTTGGCGGGCCCGAGCGCGTCGAGTCGCACGAGGAGCACGCCGCCCAGTGCCGAGAACCCGCCCAACGGCCCCTTCAGATGCCACAGCCGCTTCCCGGTCCGGCCGTCGAAGGCGTCCACTCCCTCGGAACGGTCGGCACTGTTGACGTACACCACCCCGTCGAGCACCACGGGTGCGTTCAGCGAGAAACCGCTGACCCGCTTCTTGCTCATCGGCTTCGTCCAGTCCGTACGGCCCGTCGCGGGACTGAGCCGCATCAACGCCACCTGCGGGGAGGAACAGAAGACACCGAGCGCGTCCGGCGTACACGTCGGCTTGATGTCCATCGCCTTGTCGTCGTCCACCTTCAGCGCGTTGTGCCACGGCTTCCACCCCGCAGGCGCCGAGGAACTCGCCCGCGCGCCCGCCGGGTTCCGTGCGTCGCTCCGGTCCGCCGGAGAAGCGACCACCAGCGCGGCGACCGTTCCCGCGACGGCGACGAGGGCCGCGGCCCCCCACAGCCACCGCTTCCCGCGCGGTTTCGGCTCCGCCGCCACGGCGGCCGTCGGGGACGGCACTTGCGCAGTCTCCGACAGTTCGATCGCCGGGCTCGGGGCCGGCTGGTCGGCGGGCTCGTCCTCCGGCAGCTCCTCCGGCAGGGCTGCCAGCGCCCCCAACACCTCACTCGACGTCGGTCTGTCCGCCGGGTCCTTGGCCAGACAGACCGTCACCAACGGGCGCAGCGGCGCAGGCAGTTCGCCCAGGTCGGGCTCGCTGTGGACGGTGTTGTACGCGGCGAGATAGGCGTTCTCCGCTTCGAACGGACTGTGCCCCGTGGCCGCGTACACCAGCACCGCGCCCATGGAGAAGACGTCCACGGCGGGACCGACCTCGCGAGGGCGGTTGAACTGCTCCGGCGCCATGAACGGCGGCGAACCCATCACTACCCCGGTCTGGGTGCGGACGTCGCTGCTGGCCGCACGCGATATGCCGAAGTCGATGACGCGCACCGCGCCGTCCTCGCCGCCGTCCTCCAACAGGAGCACATTGCCGGGCTTGAGATCACGGTGCACGACCCCCGCACGGTGGATTTCCCGCAGCGCCTCGGCGAGTTCGGTGCCGAGCCGGCGCAGCGTGGACCAGTCCAGCGGCCCCGACTCGGAGACACGGTCGGTGAGCGTACGGCCCGGCACGAAGGCGGTCGCCATCCAGGGCCGCGCCGCCTCGGGATCGGCGTCCACGACCGGTGCCGTGAACGCGCCGCTGACCCGCCGCGCGGCCGCGATCTCCTGCCGGAACCTGGCCCGGAACTCGGCGTTGTCCGCGTACCGCGCGTGCACCACCTTGACGGCGACGGACCGGCCCGACACCGACCTGCCGAGGTAGACGACTCCCATCCCGCCGGTCCCGATGCGCGCTTCGATCCGGTATCCGCCGACAGACCGCGGATCGTCCTCGCGCAGGGTCACCGAAGCTCCTTCACCGGGTCTGGCCTGGACGGTCATGAACATGCTTGTGGCATGGACCGCTCACTTTAGCGGCACCCGTCGGTGGAGCGACCGTTCATCACACGTCTACCGACCAGGCGGGGGAGGAGGCGGAAGCTCGGCGACGTCGGGGGCGGCTTCGGGCCAGACCAGAAGGACGGGACAGGGCGCGTGGTCGACGACGAAACGGCTCGCCGGACCCAGACTCTTCGGCCCGAGCCGGCCGCGGTCCCCGTCCCGGGCCAGGATGAGCAACTCCGCGCCCTCGGCCGCCCGCACGACCTCCCGCTCGACGCGGCCACCGCGCTCGATGCGGCTGCACGGTCGGCCCAGCCGGTCGGCCGCGGCCCGCAGAAGCCGGTCGGCGGACTCGGCGGCCAGATGCTCCACCTGGATACCGGGATCGCGCTCCGGATGACCGCGCCCGAGCAGACCGGCGAAGGCACCATGCGCGATGTCCGGGACCTCGTGCCCGCTCACATGCAGCAGGACGACGTCCGTGTCCGCTCCGACGTGCGTACGGGCGGCGTCCACACACGAGGTCCAGGTGCCTTCGACGATCCATACGAGGACGGCCATGTGCTTCCCTCCGGCCAGCGGGCTCCCCGGTCCCGTTCCCTGACATGCGCTGCACCCCCACAGTGCCACGACAGGGCCCGGCCGCCCCGCCGATCGACGGTCATGTCCGAGGAGTCTGCAGCCACCAGCGAGCGGACACCCGTACGGCAGGAGGCATGGCGGTGTCCTTCCGCACGGTGTGCAGAATCCCCGACTCGCCCGCTCTGCCGATCGCGTAGACCAGCCGGTCCAGCACGGAGGCATGACCCGGACGGCTTCCTTGGTGCCAGGCGGTGCGGTGGCGCCCCAGAGCCCGCGTCCAGAAGGCGGGAGGACTCGTGCCGCCTATGTGCCCCAGGGCGTGGGCGGCCACATCCGTGATGGTCGTCGAGGCGCGGGGATCGACGACCAGGGCCTCCACCGCCCACCGCTCGGTGGGCCCTCCCAGCTTGCGGAGTGCCTGCAGCAGGGTGGTCACCCACAGCTCGTCACCGAGAAGCCAGGTCGCGGACAGCTCTTTCAGCAGCGTGCGCGCCACAGGAGCACGGTAGGGGCTGGCGTGGATCAGGGTGGCGGCGTACAGGCGCACGTCGAAGACCGGATGGAAGAGGGCTTCCTCGATCAGCGCGGGCAGGATGAGGTCGTGGTAGCCGTCCGGCGGGGTGTCCATGCGCGCGCACGCCTCATGCGCGAGACGCTGGGAGACGATCCGGGCGTTGTCGCGAGCCGCCGGCCGAAGAGCGGGGAGGGCCTTCTCCTGCTGCTCTTCGGTGAGCACGTGCACGGCGTGCCGGTGTTGCCGGGGCGCCGGTATCTGGCGCAGCACGGACACGACGAGTTCCCGTGTCTCGGCGTTCAGATCCGCGCCGGAATCGGCCAGTACCCCGGCGAGGGTCTGCGACAGGGCGGTGAGCTGCGCGCCGTTGAAATGCCCGTAGTGAATCTTTCGTACGCAGGCCATCAGCGCGCCCTTGAACACGCGGTCGTCCGCGGGAGAACGCAGATGGCGCATCACCTGAAGTCCCGCGTCGGCACGCTCGCTTCCGTCGTACATACAGACCGTGCCGATCAGGCTCTGGACGCTGCGGTCGGCGACGACGGCCCGCAGCACCTCCACGGCTTCGGCGCCCAGCACGGGATGGGCGAGCATGCGGTTGAACGCCTCGAAGCGCTCCATCCAGTCCACGCCGTCCGTGATCAGCACCTCGCCGAGGAGGCGCTGGGCCGCGGTCTGCCACAGTTCGCTGGTCCCGTAGGAGAAGCGCGGGGCGGAGAAGGTGAGCGCGGTCAGCTCGTCCCACGCGCTCCCGTCGAGGACCTCCCCGCCCGCCGCGCGGCGCAGGATCTCCTCGGTCCGCCGCCAGGCCGTGCGCTCGTCGGGATGGAGCCGGGACAGCGGAAGAGCTGTGCGGGAGACCGGCGCGTAGTACCGCAGCACGGTGTCGAAGACGGCCGTCAAGGAGCCGTTCGGACGCTCCAGGAGCAGTTCGTAGCCGCGCACGGCGTCGTACGGCACGGCGCTGAGCCCGCGTTCCCAACGGGAGACGGTGGCCGGGTGGACCCCCTGTAATCGCAGCGCGCTGAGCGCCTGGGCGAACGCCGTCTGGTTGCGCCACCGCCGCCGGCCGTGCAGGCGGCACACCCGCAGGAGCCATGCGCACCGTAATCGAGAGGTGAGCGTGAGGGAGTTGCCCGCTCGGGAGGGAGATGTCGGCGGCCGCCCCCGTGTGCGCGCTGTCGCGCCCTCTGCCATACGGGAATGGTAGATGTTTTCCACCGATACGTAACGAGTGGCGGAAGCATGCAATAAATCGCGGCGGTACGCCCGTTCGGCCTTATGTTCCTTGTGCCGGACACGGCCGGCGAACCGGATGCCACGGGCATCTCAGACACGGGCGCACGCCATGCTTGGTGTGGGGAGCCGGCGCGGACGGGCGCTCGTGACCGGGGGAGGGGGTGCCCCACAGGTGTGGGGCACCTTCCGGAGGGCTACGCGCGGGGGCGTTCGAAGGTGAGGAGCAGACCCTCGACCGACCCGGGCCCGATACGGCCCTTGACGTCGGCCGAGGTGATGGCCTTCAGCCCCCAGCCGTCCTCCGCGTGCTTGTTGAGGACCTTCTCCAGCTTGTCGCTGTCCAGCGCGTCGCCGATCAGCGACTCCCTGAAGGTGACGACCTTGTACTCGTAGGCATAGGCGTTGCTCATGGCTGCGGTGTCCTTCTGCGTGTCGGTGGGGAGTGACCTGGGCCAGCCAATCACGGTGAGCCGCCGGCCGGCGTCGGCAGGGGTGATGTGGCGCCGGATCGGGGCAGTCGTACCGGCATGAAGGCGACGCGGACAAGGCGGGTGCTGGTTCCGGCCGTTGTGCTGAGCGCGCTCGGCGCCGCTGTGGCGTGTCGCGGTCACGATCGCACGGGTTCCGGCGCCCTGACCGCGCCGGAAGCCTCCGCGACCGGCGCGTCCCGCCTTGTCGTCACCACCGACGCCGGGCTGCGGCTGCGCCCGACCGACGGCCGGCGGGTCACCGTGGACGACCGTGTCGACGCGGCCTGGTCCCGCAAGGGCCGGACATGGACCCTCGACCTCTCGTGCCCCGACCGGACCCGGAGCGGTACGACCTGCCCCCGCATGCCCTACGTGAAGGTCCCGGACGGCTTCAGCATCACAGTCAGCGCCCGCAACGCGGGCGTCGACGCAGCGGGCGTCGACGCCGCGTTGGACCTGGCGACGGTCAACGGCGATGTGACGGTGACCCGTTCCGGGCACGGCGACGCGATGGTACTGCTGTCCACACGCAACGGCTCGGTGCGCGCGACGGACCTGGACGCGGGCCGACTGCGCGCGGCGACCACCAACGGGGACGTGATCCTCGCCTGCACCACGGCGCCGTCGAGCGTGACGGCGGTGACCGCCAACGGCTCGGTGGACGTCACCGTCCCGCACACCGCCCCCGCCTACCGGGTCACCGCGGACACGGTCAACGGCCGCGCCACGACCGCCGTCCCCGAGCGGAACGCCGGCCGTGGCCCGACGATGACGCTGACCACGGTCAACGGCGACATCGACGCGCGTGCGCAGTGAACCAGCCGCCTGTGCGGCCGTTACCCGGCGTGGCCGTCGGAGCGGCGGCGGTGGAGGGTGAAGGTCTCGAAGACCGACAGCTCGCCGTGGGGTTTGTCGACGTTGTAGTAGGTCACGTGCATGCGGGTGGTGTCACCGGGGTGCCGGCCGGGGTCGACGGTGAAGGCGGCGAAGCCATAGGGGTGTTCGACGTCCCGTACGCCCGTCCAGACCGCCTCCTCCTTGGTGTACGTGGAGGTGCGCTTGCCGTTGGCACCGGGGGAGGCCGAGACGGCGGTGATGACCTTGGCGGTGCCGTCGGTGAAGAACTTCTGGTTGGTGGTGCCGGAGACGCCTCCGCCGCCGAGGATCATGTGCACGGTGCCGAGGCCGGTGTCGATGGAGTCGGTGGCCTGGGAGACCGGGTGGGGGGTCAGTGTCTCGCTGCCGTTGACGACGCCCCGCACGGCGAGCGACCGCTCGTAGTTGTGCTCATGGCCGCACAGCACCAGGTCCACGCCGTAGCGGTCGAACAGGGGCCCGTACTTCTGGCGCAGGCCCAGGTCGGCGCCGTTGGCGTCCGAGGAGCTGATCATGACCTGGTGCATGGCGACGACCACCCAGTCGACGTCACCGGAGGTACGCGCGGCTTTCAACTCCTTTTCGAGGAAGGCGAGTTGGCGTCCCCCGGAGTAGCCGCTGATATAGACGTCGCCGCCGTCCTGGAGGCAGTTGTCGTCGTTCTGCAGCACGATCACCCGGACCGATCCGACGGTAAACGCGTACCACAGCCCGGCGAGTTCGGCGTCCGTCTCGGTGGAGGGCAGGTCGAAGTAGGTCTGGTAGGCGCCGAGCCCGAGCGGGCCGTTGGCCTTCTCGATCTCGTGGTTGCCGGCCGCCGGCATCCACGGACGGAACCGGGTGGAACGGCTGTTGTTGGCGAAGAAGTTGTTCCAGGTACGGACCCGGTCGACGTCGAGGTTGGCGTAGCACAGGTCGCCGTTGAGGAGATGGAAGAGCGGGGCGACCTGCTCGATGCCGGTGACGATGTCCTTCGTCGCCGGGGTGGAGTTGGCGTCGAGCGCGACGGTGCCGTCGGCGGCCCAGGTCACCTGCGGGGCGGACTGGTCGCCGAAGCTGGTGAAGGTGAACGGCGACCGCCCGCGCGGAGCGGTACGGAACGAGCCGCTGTCGGGTGTGGTGCCCTCGTGTGTGGCGAAGTAGACGTACTCCGTGCCCGGAGCGAGCCGGTCGAGCTCGGCGTGGTGGACGTAGACGGTACGGCTGGAGGTGCCGTCCACGTAGGTCACGGTCCGCGCCTTGGCGCTGGAGCCGAAGCCGCCCTCCAGGGTGCCGTAGTGCACCGCGGGTCTGTTCACCGGTCTGTCGGTGATCCACGACACCGTCATCTGGGTGCGCGGATCGGCCCCGAAGGTCAGGTGCAGTCCCTGGACCGGGGGCGCCCCGGACGAGTCCGCGGTGAGATGGAAGGCCGGGGCGGCAAGCGGGGCCGCCTCTGCCGTGCCCGCTCCCACCAGCGGAGTGACGGCCGCACCGGCCCCCGCCGTGCCGAGGAGACCCAGCGCGTGACGACGGCTGACCCCCTCGGAAGACCTCTGCGACCCGCCCGTTGTCCCCGCCCCTGCGGTCATGATGCCCTCCCTGACGAGCTGTTGAGCTGTCAACGACGGCACCCTGGCGTTCCCTGGCGGCCTTGGGGTGAACGCTGCGTTGCCAGTTGGCCATTGAGCCACGTGTGGCAGGCCGCAGCCGCCTTCCTTGCCCCTGCCTTTGCCCCCCGCTGCCCAGCTGTTGACGCGGTCGCGCGCACGGGCCCGCACAACGCCGGCGCGCCCGTCTCCTCCGGGATCTTGTCGTTCTTGCGGGGTAGGCGGGAAGGGAGCAAGGGAGGACCGCAATGACGACGTATGTCATCTCAGTGCCGGGAACGTTCACCGGCGCCGTCGGACAGGACACGCAGGCCGAGCTGGTCCGGGCGCTGCGCCCGGCGGATCCGCGTCACACGCGTCTGGGTAACGAGGCGGATCTCGATGTCCTCAGCGTCAACGACGACGGCACCTTCACCGCTCGTGTCACGATCGACGCGGACAGTGGCCCCGAGGCCGAGCGGGAGGCCCGTAGGTATGCGGAGGCCGCACTGGACGCCGTGGGCCTGGACCGGAACGACGCACCTCTCGGCCCGGCGGTGATCACGGGCATCGACTCCGACGAGTGAGCCTCCACGTACGGCTTCCGAGACATCAGGAGCGCGATCAGGGGTACCCCCACCACGGAGGCCCATGATGTTCGAGGCAGGCGACATTCGCGAATGGCGGGGTCACGACGTGGTCGACCCGCGCGGTCGCAAGATCGGTGTCCTGGAGGCGATCTACGTGGACACCGCGACCGATCAGCCCTTCTTCGCGACCGTGACGGTGGGTCTTCCCACTCGCCGGCGGCTGGTGTTCGTGCCTCTGACCGGTGCGACCGTGGGGCCCGGCTACCTCAAGATCACCCACCCCAGGGACGTGGTGAAGCAGGCCCCGGCGATCGACACCGACGGCGAGCTGCCGGCCTCGGACGAGCCGGCCATCTTCGCGCACTACGAACTCGACTACGTACCGGGAGCCGGCGGCGAACGCCGTCTGGCCCGCCGTTGAACGAACCCACGACGTACGAACCGAGCCGCCGGGAGTGCTGATGAGTGTCTTCCTCTTCCTCGTCCTCGTGGCCCTCGTCCTGGGCATCATCGGATTCGCCGCACACGGCCTGTTCTATCTCCTGGTCATCGGCGCCGTCGTGCTGCTCGCCGACCTCGCCTACGCCGCCGTGCGCTTCCGCCGCGGCGGCCGAAAGCACCGCATCGCACGCTGACCGCGCAACGCCGGGTCAGGGCAGAGAAGTTGCCAGGAATCTGTACGCCGTACCCGTCTTGATATAGCGTCGCCCTGCTCCCACGTATTGAATCGTTTCAAGTCGTCTGTGAGGGACGAGGTGCCATGACATCGAGCAGTACATCGCAGGGCCCCGCACACCCCAACCCCCGCCGCCGCACGGTCATCGTGGCCGGCGCCGTGGCCATGGCCGTCGGGCCCGCGGGTACGACCCCGGCCGTCGCGGCCCCGAGGGCGGGCGCGCGGACGGCTCCCGCGCCCGGCGCGCCACGCGTCGGTGCGGGCTGGCAGCGCTACGTCCAAGGGCCCGGGTCCCGCACCGTGCGGCCCGAGCGCGTCCTCGACTCGGCCGGTGACGTGCGCAGCCCCGAGGCACTGCTGAAGCCGGGCGGCGCCAGAACGGTGTTGCACCGTCCCCAGCCGAGCCCCGCACCGCGCTGGCCGGAAGGCAGCACGGCGGAAGCCTCGACCGCGCACGCCGGCAACAACGGCAACGACGGACGACCGCGCACCTACGACGCGGCCAACGCCATCGACGGCGACGCCGACACCTTCTGGAACGACGACACGCCGGCCGCCTTCCCCGACACCCTGACCATCACCATGCCCGAGCCTCGGCAGATGTCCGGGATCACGGTGATCTCCAACAGCGACGGAGTGCCCACCGCCTTCACGGTCGACACCTGGACCGAGGGCGCCTGGACGACCGTGGCCACGATCTCCGACAACGATGTCATCCAGCGGGCGGTGCCCTTCCGTACCCCGGTGTCGACCAGCAGGGTGCGCATCAGCGTGACGGCCGTCCAGGACACCCCTCGCGGGGCGTTCACCCGGATCAACGAAGTGTGGCCCGAGCCCGTCGAACCGCCGACACCGCCCAGCGTCACGATCGACTTCGGCAAGGTCGTCGTAGGGTATCCGCGCGTCCGCTTCACCTCCGCCTCGGACAACTCGCCCGGAGTGCGCCTGGCGTTCTCCGAGACACGCCAGTTCCTCACCGAGCGTTCCGACTTCACGCGCTCCGACCAGTCCGGCGGCGCCGGCCGGGGAACCGACCAGTTCGCCGTCCCGGCCCAGGGTGCCGACTGGACCGACCGCAAGGGCTTCCAGACGGACGACAAGGTCTACGCCGACGGACTGCACGGCTTCCGCTACCTGAGGATCACACTCGACGCCCTCGACTCCGACGCCCCGGCGGCCCAGCCCTGGGGGACGGTCGAAATCGACTCCGTCAGCCTGGACTTCACCGCCTATCTGGGCACACCGAGCACCTACCGCGGATGGTTCCTCTGCTCCGACGACGATCTCAACCGCTTCTGGTACGGGGCGGCGTACACCAATGAACTCGTCACCGACACCTTCCGCCAGGACGACGTCGATCCGCGGAACGCCTGGAGCGCCTCACTCGAGGGCAAGCTCGTCCTGCACGACGGGGCCAAGCGCGACCGCGACCCCTACGTGGGCGATCTGGCCGTATCGGCAAGGACCTTGTACCTCACCCATGACGACGCGGCGGCCGCCGCACGCAATGTGCTCGCCGACCTCGCCGACCACCAGCGCGCCGACGGCTGGATCCCACCGGCCTCCATCGCCGCCTACGCACTTCCGCTGTTCGACTATCCGCTGTGGTGGGTCACCTGCAGCTGGGACTATGTGCTGTACACCGGCGACCGGGCGTACGCGGCCCGCTACTACCCGAACCTGCTGAAGGTGCTGGACGTCTGGTACCCGAGCGTCACGGACGAGGCCGGACTGCTCAACAAGGGACTCAACGACACCGGGGGATACGGCGATTACGCCTTCCTGGGACGCGGCGGAAGGGTCACCTACTACAACGCCCTGTACGTACAGGCGCTCAGGGACGCCGCGCGGCTCGCCCGGCTGATGGGCCACGCGTCCGACGCGGAGCGCTGGACGCAACGCGCCGACGCGGTCACCGACGCGATCAACACGCACCTCTGGGACGCGGCGGCGGGCGCCTACCTCGACTCGGCCACCGGCCCGGTGCGTCACGCACAGGACGGCAACGCCCTGGCCATCACCACCGGCGTCGCCGACGCCGACCGCTCGGCATCGGCCCTCGCCCACTTCGACGCCACGACCCAACGCCCCTACGGCAACGCGTTCATGGACAACGACACACTCTTCGACGGCGCTTCCCAGCGGGTGTACGCCTTCACCTCCTATCCCGAGATCGTGGCCCGCTTCACCGCCGGGCCCATCGACTCCGCACTCGACCAGATCCGGCGCACCTACGGCTGGATGGACGACCATGACCCCGGCATCACGCACTGGGAAGGCATCGGCCCCGACGGATCGCTGTACGAGGACGCCTACACCAGCATGGCGCACGGCTGGTCCACCGGTGTCCTGCCGGCGCTGACCCACCAACTGCTGGGCGCGAGACCGACATCCCCCGGATACGCCACCTGGGAGGTGCGTCCGCATCCCGGCGACGTCGCCTGGGCGCAGGGCCAACTCCCCACCCCGCACGGCGCCTTGCGCGTCGCCTGGCAGAACTCCACACGGACCTTCCGCCTCACCCTCGATGTCCCCGGAGGGACACGGGCAACGGTCGTCCTGCCGGGGGAGGGCCGTCGCCTGACCGTGCGGGGCGGCGGTCGCCCGGTGTGGGACGGCCACCGTGGCCCGGACGACACGGTCGGCATCGTCGACGGACGTGTCACGATCTCCGAACTACCTCCCGGTACATACGACTTCACCGCCCACCAGGCCGACTGACCGCCATCCGGCGCCTGTCGCACCAGACCCGACTCCGGCGAGGGGCGGCCCGCCCCGCAGGCCACACCTCCACGGGGCGTGGGCGGGCTTGCCCGACGAGAGGACGGACGAGACGAGGCCTCCGAAGGGTGTCTGGGCCGCGGTGCTCAACGGCAGCTTGAAGACCGGGAAGTCGGCCACCGACAAGGTGCTGTCGAAATCTCGGACAGCTTGCCCCTGGCTCCGCACGCGACATCGTCCACGACATGTCGGAGGGCCGCCCCGTGTGGAAGGTCCTGCCGGTGCGGGTCGGTGTGACGGTGGTGCTCATGCTGCTGTCGGCGATCAGCGCACTGCTCGTGGTCTTCACCGACAGCGTGGTCGATCGCCGAGGTCAAGGTCTTCCGGTGGATCATCCCCGGCAGTGTGCTGGCCCTGGGGATCGGGCTGGCAGCGTCCGCCGGGTTCGCGTTCTACGTCGCCAATTTCGCCTCGTACGACAAGAACTACGGGACCATGGCCGGCACCATCCTCCTCGAGTTGGGACGAGGAGGATATTCGCCGCCTGGACGACGTCTGACCGTCCGACCGTCGGACCGGGTCAGTGGGACGTCCAGGGTGAGGACCGTTTCCGTACCGGAGCGAAACTGTGCCCCCGTTCAGCGTCAGCCGGTGGCTGCCGGCATGTCCGGATTCCCGTAGTAGGCGTCGGGGCCGTGTTTGCGGGTGTAGTGGCGGTTCAGGAGGTGTGGGGGCGGTGGGGCGGTGGGGGCGAGGGCGAGGGTGTGGAGGGCGATGTCGGCCACGGCCTCGCAGATGATGGCGTGTTCGAGGGATTTTCGGGCGTTCGGGCCCCAGGTGAAGGGGCCGTGGTTGGCGACCAGGGCGGCGGGGACCTCGATGGCCCGCTGGTCGTCCTCCTTGAGCAGGTCCACGATGATGCGGCCGGTGTTGTACTCGTAGTCGGTGGCGCACTGTTCGGGGGTGAGGTCGGGGGTGCAGGGGATGGGGCCGTTGAAGGTGTCGGCGTGGGTGGTGCCGAGGACGGGTATGTCGCGTCGGGCCTGGGCGAAGGCGACGGCGTGCGTGGAGTGGGTGTGGGTGATGCCGCCGATGGAGGGGAAGGCCTGGTAGAGGCAGCGGTGGGTCTCGGTGTCGGTGGAGGGGCGCAGTTCGCCGTCGACGACCTCGCCGTCGGACAGGCGGACGGTCACCAGGTGGTCCAGGGCGAGGTCCTCGTAGGGGACCCCGGAGGGCTTGATGACGAAGACGCCTGCCTCGCGGTCGACGCCGCTGACATTGCCCCAGGTCAGGGTCGCGAGGCCGACCTGGGGGATGGCGAGGTTCGCCGCCAGGACCTCCTGACGCAGGCCGTCACGGACGGGTACGGTCATCGCTGGTCTCCTTCGTGCTGGTCGTACGTCACAGGGCCTGGGCGAGGCGGTGGTAGGCGGCGTTCCAGCGGATTTCCTTGGCGAATTGGCCGGTGGTCGTGTTCTCGTCGATGGTGAGCAGTTCGACGCCGGTCATGGCGGCGTAGTCGGTGAGTGTCTCGAGGCCGACGGCGGAGCTGAGCACGGTGTGGTGCGGGGCGCCGGCCAGCAGCCAGCTCTCGGCCGACTCCGCGAGTGAGGGGCGTGGCTCCCACACGGCGCGGGCGACGGGCAGGAGGGGCAGCGGCTGGCTGGGGGCGATCACGTCGACGGCGTTGGCGGTCAGCCGGAACCGGTCGCCGAGGTCGGAGAGGCCGACCACCAGGGCGGGGCCGGGGGCGGCGTCGAAGACCAGGCGGACCGGGTCCTCGCGGTTGCCGATGGAGAGCGGGTGGATTTCGCAGCTGGGGCGGGCGGCGGCCACCGAGGGGCAGACCTCCAGCATGTGGGCGCCCAGGACGCGTGGGGTGCCGGGGCCGAGGTGGTAGGTGTAGTCCTCCATGAAGGTGGTGCCGCCGGG